>JAHEAU010000012.1:28105-29443 GCA_024642625.1 Lewinellaceae bacterium | reverse complement strand
TGTTTTACATTCTACGTTCTACAATTTTCATAACATCCGTATTTCTGACCATACACCGGCATTGCGTTATTGGGTTATTTCGAAGGGTCAGGGATCAGGAATGAGGAATGCCCCCCCGAGTACACGGGGTCGGGGAGAAACTTGGAATCAGGAACAAAGGAACCTGGAACGAAGGAATCAGGAAGCAGGAATTCCCACCATTGTGTAAATTTGGAGTACACACACTGAGAACACACTTGCATGCTGGATACATCACGTTCCAATCTGACCCTTTATGCCACTGTCGCAGTTGCCAGCCTGGGATATTTCGTCGATATCTACGATCTCCTATTGTTCAGCATTATCCGAATGGAGAGTCTGAGAGCTATCGGTATCACGGATGCATTGGATCTTCAGAATATCGGACTCAGTTTACTAAACTGGCAAATGGCTGGCATGCTGATCGGGGGTGTTCTATGGGGTGTATGGGGCGATAAAAAAGGAAGGTTGTCTGTCCTCTTCGGCTCCATTATTTTGTATTCTCTCGCAAATATTGCGAATGGATTTATTGATACTGTAGGTCAATACAAGGCACTTCGATTTATTGCTGGTCTTGGACTTGCAGGCGAACTGGGGGCGGGCATCACGCTGGTCAGTGAGATCATGTCCAAAGAAAAAAGGGGATATGGGACAACCATCGTAGCGACGATCGGTATCCTGGGAGCAGTAGCTGCGTATTTCGTCAGTCAGATTTGGGAATGGCGCACCACTTTTTTTGTCGGAGGTGGTCTGGGAATTCTCCTGTTAATATTACGCATTTCTGTCTTTGAATCCGGGATGTTTGAAGGTATCCGCCATGCCAATGTCCAACGTGGAAACTTCCTCAGTTTATTTCGAAAGAAAAACCTGTTTTCACGATATATAAAATGCATTCTGGTCGGCTTGCCCACCTGGTTTATCGTTGGCATACTGATTACTCTGGCGCCCGAGTTCAGCAAGGCATTTGGCATGGCTGATCCACTTGCAACTGCCGGTAAAGCGGTGATGTGGTGTTATGTGGGTATTACAGCAGGCGACCTGAGCAGTGGCCTGCTCAGCCAGTTTCTACGCAGTCGAAAAAAAGCCCTCCTCGTCTTCCATATTTTTTCCGCTTTGACGATTATTTGGTATTTGGTTTCCGGAGATATCACCCAATCGACCTTTTATACAAAGATTTTCCTGATCGGTTTCGGTGGTGGGTATTGGGCCATCTTTGTGACGATTGCAGCTGAAAATTTTGGGACAAATCTTCGTGCAACTGTTGCGACAACAGTTCCCAATTTTGCCCGAGGCGCACTTGTTCCAATCACCATAGGATTT
>JAHEAU010000012.1:0-28095 GCA_024642625.1 Lewinellaceae bacterium | reverse complement strand
GACTCATCCCTGCAGCATTTCTTGTGGGAGGCATCACTGTATTGATCGCTCTCCTCACCCTATATTACCTTCCCGAAACATTTGGTAAAGACCTGAATTATCTTGAACAAGAGACGACGCATTTGTAAACCAGGCCCTCTTCAAATGGGAGCCCTCAACCAATTCTGTTTCCTCAGTACACAGTTCAAATGCAGGCATCTGGCATTTGAAATCGCAAATGACAATCAACAAATTTCAATTAAATTCTAATATCAAAATCAGAATGACCCAAACTGTTTAAAGGGAAGACTCATTTTCCTCCTCCGATTTCCGTCTTTATACCCGCGTTTCGATCATTCAATATTGCGATTTAAAGCTTCTTTGTGATTTGGGATTTACCTTTTGGTGCATTCTTGTCGGTTGTCTGTTGTCGGTGTTCCGACTTCTCACTTCCGCCTTTGAAATAACCCAATAACGAAATAACACTTTCATCGTTTATCTCCGCGTTCGAGTTTGGAATGCGGCAGCTAACCTCCTCAGGCGGTTAAAAAGCAGCCGTCACATACCCTCCCATATTGTGTCATCTCCCGCGTTATGCATTCCGATTTTCAACTTCCGCCTTCTACTCTATCTTCACGCTCAAATCCTGCACATTGACTACACTTGACACGATCCTAACCGCCATCCTCGAAGGACTGACTGAATTTCTGCCGATCTCTTCGACTGGCCATATGATTTTACTCTCCTACCTTCTTGGAAATGGTGATGATGCGTTTACCAAAACCTTCGAGATCTTTATTCAGCTGGGGGCCATTCTGGCCATCGTCTTTTTATATGCCCGCAAATTCCTTCTCAAACCTGAGATATACTACAAATTATTTGTTGCCTTTTTGCCTAGCGCCATCCTTGGATTTCTTTTCTATAAAATCATCAAGACTTACCTATTTAATCATTGGGTAGTCGCCATCTCCCTAATATTGGGTGGTGTCGTCCTCATTGTCATCGACAAACGGCTGCATGCGCTACCTGAAAAAGAACATGCTGACCTCTCACAAGTCTCTTACCGAACTGCACTGTTCATTGGCCTCTTTCAAGTCATCTCCATGATCCCCGGTGTATCTCGTGCAGCTGCGACCATCATTGGTGGAATGGTCAACGGCCTCTCCAAAAAACAGGCTGCCGAATTTTCATTCCTGCTGGCTATCCCGACCATGGCCGCTGCCAGTGGATACGACTTACTTAAATTCGAAGGGACGATCACAAGCGATCAGTGGGGACTCCTGATATTTGGATTTATCATCGCATTCATTACGGCTATTGGTGCAGTGATCTGGTTTGTCAAACTGCTGGAGCGTTATGGCTTTGCCGGTTTCGGGTGGTATCGGATTGGGATTGGCATCCTCTTTCTGATATTCGCCACAGTAACATAATTCCGATCAGGTAGTACATAGGATGGGTATGCGTCACCGCAGCACAGTAACTGTCCCTTTTACAATTCGCGTTGCCCCATTCACGAACCGAATCCGGGCCATCCAGGCATAGGCACCCTGTGGTGCATCCTCACCACGATATGTTCCATCCCAGAATCCAACCGGATGGTTGTCGGATAATTCTGTAGATCCCCATACCAGTTCACCCCAGGGTGAATAAATGGAGATCTCATATTCTTCGATACCGATGCCGACTGGACGAAAATAACGTGTACCCTCTTCCCCATACCCAGGGGTCATCGCATTGGGGGCATAGAACGTCGTAATCCACTCAGGATCGATAAACTGAATAGCGGTATCAATACAGGTAAACGCTCCGCCATTATCATTAAAAGCTATCAGAATCACCTGGATGGACCGGTTCATATTGTATTCGTGTACAATGTGTGTGGCGGTATCAACACTTCCGTCGCCAAGATCCCAGAAATATCGTTCACTCCATGTGGAGAGATTGGTCAAAACGACATCACCAATGATATTTTCATCTCCATTGACATCGATGGCAAATGCTGCTTCAGGCCCTTGGTATACCTGCAAAATATCCTGGAGATTCATGGTATCCAGACACTGATCCGTGTAAGCGGCAACCAGCCGTATAGAATAGATACCCGGTTGAGTGAGGATCAAAGAAGGTGTTTCGTCATGAAACGTCCCCATTCCGTCTATCTCCCAAGTGTAACTCAGGGCATCAACACTCAAATTGACCAAAGGAAGTTTCAATGGTGCGCATCCTTCACCTGGACCAATATCAAAATCAGCCTGTGGCTGACCCAGGATCTCCACTTCTCGAAGGACTGTATCCCGGCATTGGTTTATGGTGGAAGCAATCATTTGTATTCCATAAATCCCGGGTTCGGTAAAGGTGTATGTAGGGTTTTTCTGAATGGCAGTGGCATTCTGACCAAACTGCCAACTCCATGCATCCGCCTGATCAGTGAGATTCGTGAATTGGATGACCTGAGGAACTCCGCATAGTTTGCTCTTCTGGAAGGTAAAGTCGGCAACCGGTGTGGGATAAACTGTAATGTTCATGACTGCTGTATCCGCAGGACAACCGTTAGCTGAATAGGCGATCAATGCTGCTTGATAGTTGCCCGGGGCTGTGTACACATTTTGTACATCCTTATCAATAGAAGACGATCCATCACCAAACTTCCACAGCCAGGCATCTCCGTTGAGGCTGGTATTGGCAAATTGCACGACAAGATCTTCACAACCATTGGTCCGATCTGGAAGCAAACCGGCTACAGGAGGCGGTAGTACCTCAAAGATTGCAATAGCTGTGTCCCGACATTGGTTAATATTCCCAACGATGAGTGATACGGAATAACTCCCGATCCCAGGAGGAACCCATTGCACATTCTGGGTCGAGAAGACTTGCCCGTTCACCGACCAATTGAATGATACGGCATTGGCATATCCGTTATTAAACGACAAGGAGCCTTGTCCATAACATATTGGTCCGGGAGGCAGCTCGATGCCACCTTCCGGGCTGGGATAGACCTGAACCACCACTTGTGTTGTGTCAGAATAGCAGCCATTGTCGTCATAAGCTCTCAGAGAAACCACATAACTTCCCGGCTTAACAAATACATGTTCCGGATCACTAGAAAACTCAGCCGAACTCCCGTCACCGAAGGTCCAGATATACCCGAGATTTCCAGGTCCACTACTGCCGTTTGTAAAGTGAATGGTCAGCGGACTGCACCCCGTCAGGACTGATGGGTTAAAATCTGCCACCGGCCGGTCCAGAATTTCTACCATACTGGTCGTTGTTGCCGGACAATTATTTTGTGTTGAATACCCCGTCAGTGTAACCGTGTATATTCCAGGACTGGCATATACATGCGATGGGGAGATCTTTGTGCTTTGTGTTCCATCTCCAAAATTCCAGGTCTGACCTGCAGATCCTTGTGAAGAATTTTGGAAGGCGACAGCCTCTCCGACACATGCATAGGGAAGATGGGTAAACATCATCTCCGGCGAAGGTTGGACCAATACATTCACCGTGTCCGTATCCTCCCCACAATTTGCAGCATACAGAATGATCGTATACCAACCCACATCAGGAAACAGAAATTCCGGAGATTTTTCATTCGTAGCATAGAGCAATCCTCCATCTGGATGATAAACTTTCCAGCTGGTCACCGCCCCTGGGGTACTATAATCACCAGGATGGACCACCATTGGCTGACAACCCTCCAGGGAATCCAACCCAATAAAAGCACGTACATCAGGTGGATAAACAGTAATGATCTTAGTCAGTGTATCTGCTCCACATTCATTCGTTGAAATCAGTATGACGGGATAAATCGAGATGGTTGAGTCTGTTGTAATATATATTTGCACTGGCGGTTCAACTTCTGGGATGACAGAGCCATTCCCCAGGTCCCACACAAAATCGCCTGCATTTCCCAAACTGATATTGGAAAATTGAATGGTCAGGGGTGAACACCCTTCGGATACATTCATACCAAAATCGACTACCGGATAGGGGTGGACCAGGACGTCCTCTTCCCAGACATCTGTACCACAGACATTGCTGATCTGCTGATAGACAGTGAACACCGAGTCACTGGAGATGTGATCAATCAAAAACACTCCAGGGTCTTTACCCGTCAGAGTGTCACCCTGGATCACCCAGGTCTCCGTGATGTTATCACCACCACTTGAACTGACCACCTCAACTGGGAAGGGAGCGCATCCTTCATCCAGTACGAGATCAAATCCGGCTTTCGGGGGATAGATAACCGTAAAATCCTGGTTGAATGTATCCCGACAACCCTGGTCGGATATAACGATCAGGGACATCTTATAATCGCCGGCTAAAACGTAGGTATGCTGTGGGTCTTTTTCTACGCTAGTCGTACCGTCTCCAAAATCCCAAAAATACTCCATTGCATATTCGCTGCTATCCAGGATGGCAAACAGGGTATTGACGCATGGATAGCCATCAAATCCAAAATTGATTTCTGGGATCGGATCGATTTTCAATTCTCTGGAACGACAGGAGATACATCCTGGATAAGTCTGACTTTCCAGGCAGTACTGATACGTATACGTGCTATCTGATGTGAGTTGTCCAAGATCAACCACACCAAGAAATGGATCAATCAGACCTGGACCGGCCCATTGTCCTCCTGCAGGTGAGAATCCATCCAGAGTGATCCAATCGGTGCTGGCACATTCTTGAAGATCTGGCCCGGTGATGACTACTAAAGCGGGATCAATGATCTCAATCTGAACCTGATCGGACTGATCGCAGGAAATTCCGGGATCCAGAGAATAGGTATAGGATTGCACTCCGCCTCCTGCAGTCCATAAATCAATGACGCCTGTTTGAGGATTGACACCAGGTCCGGACCACTGCCCATTTGGTGGCGAGGCTTTTAGGGAAAGGAAGCTATCGGAAATACAGACCACCTGATCAGGAGGCATCACAAGAGGTGGTAGCTGGATGAGTGTAATAACTGCCTTGGCGATGACACTGCATCCGTTAAGAACGTAATTAGCTACCATGGTGTACGTGCCGGTGGGCAATCCTGCTTTGACAGGGTTAAACGTTCCGCTCGTAGGATCAACTCCTGGACCAGACCACAAAACTGATCCACCAGATGGAAAAACGGAATATCCAGTCGCTTCAATAAGATCGATTTCCAGTGGGACAAAACATAGCAATGTAGTATCCTGAAGGGTTATCACTGGTGGTGTTTCAACAATAATGATGGCACTGTCTGTGGCCGTGCATCCCTGAGGGTCCTTCCACATATAATGTACGACCCAATTGCCTGCACCCACGACGGCAGGATTAAAGAGACCAAACTGCGCATTCACTATACCTGGACCTGACCAGGAGCCACCCGATTGATCTGCTTGCAAAAAGGTCGGACCATCATCCAGACAGAGGTAGCGATCTTCAACATGTACCTCTTGCGGAATGGCTACATGAATGATCAGTGTATCTGTATTCTCACAAATACTGTCGAGTAATGAATAGACAATGGTGACGGATTGTCCAGGAACAGCACCTGGATCGAAAAGACCTGTCAGGGGATTGACTACTCCTGAGCCAGACCATGTTCCACCCGGGTAATTTGCTTTAAGTAAAAAGGGAGACATGTTGGCGCAAATGGTAGGCGATACAGGCAGGATCTTGAGCTTCAGAAGTGGCAGAATATGAATATGAATCGAATCGGTTGCCGTGCCACAAGCTCCAACTGCCTGGACGAAAACCTCATAATTGCCCGGATTTCCATAATAGATATTTGCCGGATTGGCCTTGTTCGAAACCAGAGGCAGTGCCCCGGGAAAACTCCATTGGTAGGTACTGATCGCTCCTTGATAGACAACCTCGGGAGTAAAAACATATGAACCGCAAGCAGGCGGAACTGTGTTGAGAAGTACACTTGGCTCATTGAGAATATCAATCGATACAGTCGCTTGGGTCGGACATTGCAGTGTATCCAATTGATAATAGAACCAATGTACACCGGGCTGCAATCCGGAGGGGTCTAGCAGTCCTTCAGGTGTGACACTGCCTGCTGCAGGGCCAATCCCGGTCCAGATCCCACCGGCGGGCCACGCTTCCAATTGAATGGGCGGAGCATTGAAACAATAGGCCGATGGAACTCCGGGAAAAGTGATGACAGGTGTCAATGGGACCACAACAGGTACCTCGAAATTCAAAACCCCGCATGGGCCATATACCGTAAGATGAATGCTTCCTGGTCCATAAAAAGTTACCGGAGCAAATGAAAACCCTGTTCTGGTTTCCGGTAGAGTCTTGTCAAAATACCAAACACATGAATCAATGGGACCTTCATAGGTAAAACCCAGTTTTTGGGCAGTCACGACCACTGAATCACAATTTTCGGGAGGGGAGGCAATCGCGACTTCTGGTGGCAACAGGATATAAATCGTATCCTGCTTGAAACTCGCTCCACAATCATTGCTCGCTTTCAATTGGATAATATAGATCCCCGTATCAAGGAATGTGATACCAATCTGCTTGCTCCATGGTGTCATGAGCGAATCAGAAAATACCCATTTCGAGCTATCTTGAGGTGTGATTGTCCATTTGATTGATGTGGTGTACTGGTTGGATGCATTTGTAAAAATCTCTTCAACAGGTAGTGAGTCGCAATATGCTTTGAAGCCATTCAACCGGTTAAAACCAGCCGACGGATTTAATACAACGGCCACTCCACCGTATGCTGTATCGGCCCCACAGGCATTCGTGACGATCAGACGAATCACATAATTTCCAAGAGAATCATAGAAATAAGTTGGGTCCTTGTCATATGATCCACTCCCATCTCCGAATTCCCATTCTGAGGTATAGGCGTGGCAACTGCTATTCACAAAACCATATCCTTGCCCCAGACAGACGTCACCGCTACCAAAGAGCGCTTTGGGTTTCTTTCGAATCCCAACAGAATACGTACCGGATTGACAGGTTTCACCTGCCGGACAAATTCGAACACCCTTAAAACAAACCGAGTGAAACAGCACATCGCCACCTTTGCACAAGACACTATCCGGCAAATTGTAAACATGGGTAAAGTCTGAATTGTCCAAGAGAGTATCCAGCGTGCCATCCTTCCAGTCAACAACGAAATATGTGAAGCCTGTATCACTGGAATTTTGAAAAATGATGGTTTCGCCATCACAAAATACCGGCCCACCTTTCGGTGTGAACTTGACATTTAAACTTCCACAATCATCGCTGGCACAATCACCAAATGAACAGTTCTGACCCGCCAAATTTGTCGACAGCCCAACCAGTAAAAAAATCCAGAAACAGGCCTTCAATCCGAGTATTCGAAAAGCGCATTGGATCATTTGTACCATATGCTTTCGTAAATTTTTCGTCTGCCTGGTGTGAGCGTCGAAGTGGGGCATTTAATCTTGTCACCATAAGGCACTTCATCAGCATATCCCCACAAGCTGCAGGATGGGCTGGAGGCAAAATGAACAGCCAGGGACAATTCCAGAATGGGCCCAAACCCGTTTCGGAGCCCGGTCAGATTACCAGCGTAGGCCAGACCCAGATCAATGCGTCTTGATCGTTGAATAATACCTCCGACTTCCACCTGGATGCCATACCAATCAGTGTTCGTTAAAGGAGACTCTTGATGATGTAGATTGAAGTGATACGAAAACCCTACTGCGAGATTGCGGTTCAGAGACAGCCGGCTACCCACCTCTGCATAGTGGATAGGACCCTGTTGTTGGTATACAGCTAATGGACGGAGCGTGATGACTGTTCGATCTTTTACTCCAAGAACAAATTCTGTGGAGAGAAATGCATGCCATCGCATGGGCAGTCGCGTGTCTTGCTCCAAAATGGATTCAATATTTCCCGCATAGTCTTTGCTACCAAGTGAAAAGGCGTTGTGTATCGCCAACCCATAAAGGATAGTCGGCGATCGAAATCGTTGGCGGTTGAGTAAGATCCGGTGAGAAAACCCGACAGCAGGCTGAATAAACCATAAAGATCTGCCGTCATTAAATGGGACAAAACTTGTGGCATTCGGAACCCCACTGCTATTTGTACTGCCATATTTTGGATCCAGCTGATCTGAAAAGATCAGCCGGCTATAGTCCACCCGTTTGGATGCCCACATCATCGCCAGGCCAAACCGGAGGTTATGACTTGAATACCCGGCATCGAAGGCGATCGTTCCCGCGATGCGTCCTCCAAAATCAGTTGTTCGCAGCAAGCCATCTCCCTCTTGGTCGGCTCCAACATGCAAACCATAATCAAAAAAACTGCAGGGAAGGCTCTCCTCTATATCTGTGGATAAGGTCTGAAATCCCTGACTTCCTGATTGATTCCACTGACCCTTATACTTTGCAGATACACTCAATGCCCCACGGAATCCGGTCAGAGACGGATTAAAGAAGGACTCAGCATTGGTAAATTGAAGAAAGAACGGATCCTGACCGTAAAGCAACCCTTGCAGGATCAATCCCAGAGAGACCATCAGTACACGTACATGATCAAGAGGTCGAATGATCAAGGGTTTGGTTGAGCTTAGGTGCACTCTAAAGTTACATCAATATTTATAATTCTGTGCGAGCCGCCATGCTGGACATTAACTTCATGTAAATCAATTTCTCCAATTTAATGCTGAGTCAGCCAAGTAATCCGATCCAGGGAGAACAGGTAATGGCCTATCACAACTGCCAAAAAGATGATACTCCATCGGTTGTGACCTGTTTGAAACAATGCCCAACTTGCAAATGAAAAAATTACCAACTCGATAATCAAACGGACCATGCCAGGAATAACTACTGGTGCCGCTCCCGATCGGCTTGGATCTCCAGGCACATTGAATAATCCCCAAACAAGAGCGATCAGCAAAGGGATAAAAAGAACCAGGACATATTTCCAGGATGTATTTGTCAGCCGATAACTCCAGAGACCGACGGCGATTAATGCGATGATCTCCAGGAGGAATCTAAGGGCCAAATTGACAGGATGAGTACCCATAAAATCAATACTTTAAGTGATTACTCTTCTCCATGTTTGTCTTCTTCCTGTTTTTGTTTCTGAGATAGCTGATATCCAATGGTTATTCCGGCCCCAACTCCGACTGCGACGCCGATTGCAATATTTCCGAATACCACTCCCATGGCTGATCCAAATCCCGCTCCGAGAGCAATCCCAAGGCCGAGATAATTTGACTTTTTCATGTGCAGGGTTTGGTTCAACAGTCACTTCTTTGTCGACCAAAGTACTCAAATAGTTTCCCTTTAGGCCCAAATACTCACTAATAACGATCAACCCTAATCCATCTCACTTTCACTACCTTCATCACCTATTCATTAGACCAACCCTATGTCCAACAACTCCTCTACCCCACAACTACTGCGTGTACTCGGCCTGTCCACGGGAATACTCTTGGTCGCCAGTTCAATGATTGGGTCCGGTATTTTCAAGAAGATCGCACCCATGGCTGAGACCATGCAGGATGGAGGTGATATCCTCCTGGCCTGGTTGCTGGCTGGTGTCATCTCCATGTTTGGTGCGTTTGCCTTTGCAGGGCTTGCTACCATGACAGAAGAGGCGGGCGGTTTGTATGAATACCTACGATTGATCTATGGCAAATTCTTTGGTTTTCTATATGGGTGGACTTATTTCTCGGTGATTGGTTCTGCCTCTGCGGCTTCTATCGCTTATGTCTTTGCCGAATCAGTCAACAACCTGATTCCACTTGGCAATCCGTTGGAAGCATGGGCTGATCTGAATATTGGTGGATTCATTTATCCGTTTGCAAATTCCGGTGTAAAAATCCTCACCATACTGACTGTAATCGGGTTGACCTGGATCAACATCCGTGGTGTAAAAAAAGGTGGAGCATTAAATGATATCACTTCATCTTTAAAAATTCTTGGCATTCTGTTGATCATCGCCTTGGGTATAAGTCATGGTGGCAATACAGATGCCTTCACACAAAGCGGCCCACCCACTGCAGATCTTACTGGTCTGGGTTGGTATTCCGCCTTGTTTGCTGCTATGCTCGGTGCATTCTGGGCTTATGATGGTTGGATCAATATTACCTTCATGAGTAGTGAATTTAAAAATCCACGACGTAATGTGCCCATAGCTATTGTTTCTGGAACACTGCTTGTGATGATCCTTTATTTAGCAGTGAATTATGCGTACCTCAATATCCTAGGCATTCCAGAATTAAGGGGTATTCATGAAGCAGGCAACCAGATCGCAGGTGCCGAAGTTGCCCGACATGCCTTGGGGAATGCAGGCTATTTCTTTATTTCCGTTTTGATTATGATCTGCACATTTGGAGCCGCAAATGCCTCAATAATGACTGCTGCACGCATGTATTATCGGATGGCTCAGGAAGGCGTTTTCTTCAAACGTGCCAAGGAAGTACATACAACATACCACACTCCGGCTATTGCGTTAAATATTGCCATGATTTGGTCCTGCATTCTAGTATTAAGTGGCACATTCGATCAATTGACAGATATGCTCATTTTTGCGGCATTTATCTTTTATGCGGCTGGCGCTCTTGGCTTGATCATCGCCAAACGGCGTGGCCAAATCACTGCTAAAACGTTTGGATATCCCTGGATGCCCATCCTCTTTATTTTATTTTGTATTGTCCTGGTCGGCAATACACTTTATGTATATCCAAAAGAATCCATGACTGGATTGCTACTCATTCTAATTGGACTTCCTGCTTGGTGGTATTTCACAAGAACAGTGGAGAAGGGGAGGAGTTAAGGAGTTAAGGAGTTAAGGAGTTAAGGAGTTAAGGAAAGTTATTTCGAAAAGAGGGAGAGAGCACTTGTGCGTTTGAAAATGAATTCCAACAGCGAGCGCAGCACCATCTATCAAACTGCTCATATTTAAGCAGTTTGAAAGTTGGTGAGTATGATAGTTTGAAATGTTGGTTCAAACAGCGCAGCCCCAACAGCGAAGCATAAACTCTCAAACTGTTGATATGAAGGCGGTTTTAAAGTTAGTGACTTTATGAGTTTGAAAAAAAACCAACAGCGAAGCCCAAACAGCAAGCGAAGCGAAGCACAAACTAACAACCTGCTGAACCTTTGGCAGTTTAAAAGTTGGATGGTTTGATCGTTTGAAATGTATTCAAACAGCCCCGACACCGAGTGCTTGGGGGCAAACAGCAAGCGAAGCGAACTGGCCTCTGGAGCCTGAAATCAGGAATTTGGAATAAAGGAATCCGGAATTAATGAAATAACCGAATATCAATTCTGCGCAATTGATTTACTGTACTATCCACTTCAATAGCAGCAGCTCGATCCATGAGAAGGATGCTTTCCCGGGACAAGTCCCGTGCAAGCGGGATCTGATTGCCTACTTCATGATCAAATAGAGATAGGAAAATAAGTCGGTCCTTGTTGTCGGATCCAAACATGCGAATAGCTCGTTTACGAGCTGCTTCTGTTTGCGAAGTAAACGGTGCCGAAGCTGCCTGACTAAACATTGCCGGACTCTGATGCAATGGGTTAGTAGGTAATTCAGTCGAAGCATTACCATTCTCCATGGCGAGCACAACAATTCGGGCAGCAGGACAAAGACTGTCAAGTTGACTACGCATACTACTATACACATCCAGAATAGTAGTCAGCCCCTTATTCTCAAAAGCACCACCATCCATGAAATTACCTACACCATCGACATAGCTAAAGGCAGAAAACACCGGGAACAATTCACTTAAATTATTGGCAGTCCCTAGGGCAATAGTTTTTCCTTTGGTCCTTTCTTGACCATTTTGATTTAACCCACTAATCACATCAATAGCATCAATGAAAACAGATTCATCCAAAACGAAAGGACTGACGATCCCACGACGACCTGTCCGCATGTGTGTTGTATTGAACATAAGCAGTGGCCATCGGGTTTCCAATTCATTCCCCTTTTTGACATACAATTCCGGAAGCCCCGTAAAGTGAAGGTTGGGAATAGCGGGAATATTCTTGCCAGGCACATGAAGTGAATCAGCATGTGCAGTACCACCCTGATAGGTATTTCGAACATCCACATTCTTTCGACCCAGACCAAATAAAAAGCCAAAATTTTCTTCCTCCTGCAACCGAAGATTTCGATCCGAACGCCAAATTTTCGTTAAAAACAGTTTAAAAAAATCCTTGGTCAAAACATCAATAATACTCCCTGTTACAAAATTGTGCCCAAATGTACGCTCAGAAAATCGACGAATAATGCTGTCCATGTCATCCGAAGATAGCTGACGCTGATCCCGGAATCGCAACAACTTGTACCAGGCAGAAGAACCAGCACTGCTGCCTGAAACTGTGGAAACAGCAAAAACCTGTTCAGAAAATTGATACCCTGAAACAGAATCTAATTTACCTAATAAACGACTTGTCCAATAGGCAGCACGACTCCCCCCTCCTTCTCCTGCAACGAGATAAAAAACTGGAGCACAGGTAGAGTCTGCAGTCAAACGTGCGGCAATCCATTCTGATTGATAACTTAAATAATCAGCCCGTGGATACTCCAAACGATCCTTGACCAAGTGCACATAATGGCCTTTACTCGGCCGGATATTCATTAGGAAAAGAAGTAACCCTATTCCACTATAGGCTAAAATTTTTTGTGGACTCGTGAACAATTTGAAGCGGTATGTAATCAGGTTAATTATTAGAATATAAGCAGCAACAAAAAAGATTAAAACGGGTATAGTGGCCATCCGCATTGTGTTAGGCCATAACACAAGACCAAAAGCAATAAGGAGGACAACAATACCGACAGCCTTATAAATCAAAACACCCCGCCAACTCAGCTGATTCAAATGATGCGGATCATCCGATTCATCAAACCGCTGCTCCCATCGGTGAAAAATGGCAAACAAGAGAATTGCACATATAAACAGACTATTGCCCAAAAGGGCATAACCCAATTCGGGTCGTTCAGGCCAATTGCCGAGAAAAAAAGCAAAACCGATCGGAATAAAAACAATCACACTCAATAGCACATACACCAGGTTGCGAATTCGATGTTGTCCGTAGGCAATACAAATACCTCCAAGGAGGATGACAATACTGACAATTGCATTAACGAGCCAATAGCCGATCTTCCAATCATTTGTCACTTCAACCCGGATGGCAAACGTGATCCCATATAACATGAATGGCAAAATCGCCAACAACCGGAGGAAATTCGATGACATACTAATTGTGCCTCCAACGGGCAATTGATCTTCCGAAATACCTTGTGCCCGTAGCATATCGATCTTCTTTTTCAGCTTGACTTCCGCCTGGATATAAAAATTGGGGATCACCCAAATAGCGTATGCTTGCAATCCCAGCATCGCCAGTAACCAAACCATTCGGACATAGTCACTCAAGTTCATGCCACCACCTTGAGTACGAAAGACATTGAGGATCAAATCTCGCCCCTGATCCATCATCCACAACAACAAAACTGGAATCAAAATGAGAATAATCAGCAAAATATGCTTCCAGACAAATTTAAAAAAATCCAATATCAGGCCTGCCTCTTCATTCCAGCCTGCAATTCTTCGCCAAGCTTTGCATTGTTCAGCAATAATCTGCCACAATGCCTTCAATCGTTGCAGGCAGGTTAGATCCTTTTGGAGAAATTTTTGAACGAATTCGGGATTGGACTTCATATTTCGGATATCAATAATCTGTTCTCAGTTGAATAAACGCGGGCGGCCGGTTCTCCTCTGCTAAGGCTATAACGGATTAAAAATCAGGAGGCCGAATCAGCCTTATCTCAGAAGCAAAGGTTCTGGTCAAAACTATATTATTTAAAGCGGTTACCTTTTGTCCTGCTCATCGAGCGCAAATTTTTATCTGATGAAACTAATCGAAAAGCGAACGACGAATGGTGAACAGCACTCTCTTTTACTGCCGAACCAACCAAAGGGGCTCTCCATAAATTTGCTGGAAATCAAATATGATTGACTTCTCAACACCAATATTCGTTTGCTTTTTATCAACCAGAGCATAGATGGCCAAATGATCCGAAAACTTTTCAACGACAGCAACGAGTTTTGGGTCATCACCAGATCCCTTTGCCCTTCTCACATTCTTTCCTTTTCCAATCAAAGTTACTTCATAATCCAGGCGAATATTCATACGCTGGCTTTGAGGCATTCGATCAGCGAACGCCTTGACTTCTGCCATACTTGTCTGATCAACCTGACCATAGAAAACAGTGATGCGTTCGAATTCTGTTTTGTTGTGTTTCGTCCGGCCTTTAATGGATGCCAATGCCACTTTCTGTCCTTGATGCAATTGCGTACAATCCGGTCCATGCTCGCATTCTTGGACCCAACTTTGAAAACCGTGCCACTTGGGGTTGGATATATCTGTGGAATCCAACAACAATAATGCACCACTCTGAAGGAAGGCGCTATTGTCCGGCAGCAAGACGGTTTCTTCAATATTGTTTTTATAAAATGTTCGCGGTTTAAGTCTCATGACAAATGACACAGCCTGATCCAAGTCCTTATCCGTATTTGGATGGTTTGACAGGACTGCACCTTGAATATCGTCAAGCAGAAAATACTTGGGCGAGCAACTTGTCCCTAAAAACAATAGACCCAGGAGTAAAAAACTAACGTATCTCATAGGGCTGGTAATAAGTAATACCATAAAAGAGTCGGTTGATATCTTTATTCGGATGCAAAGGATCGCGCTTCAATAAATGAATCAAGTCTTGCAATGCATAAAAAGTTTCCTTTTCCGCATTTCTCAATGAGCCAATTACACCTAGCTGCATCCCGATTTGTGGACTAAAAAAATATCGGGCATAATAGGCAGATGAATTATAGTTATATCCAAAATTTGCCGGCTGTATCAGATTGTAGGTACCAACCTGATCGCTTGCATTCTGAAAGCTTCTGAAAATGTCATAGTCCTGTACGTCCATACCGAAGATACCACCGAGTTCGAACATCAATTTTTCATATCCGGTAAATTGATCGAAATAGAATTCAGCGATATTGTATTCGTCCTTGTCATGAATATACATCCCGACTCCACCAGTCCACCAACGATCAAATCCATCTCCAAGGCCGACCTTATTAATCGGTGGCCCCCCATCATTATAATAATTGATGGAAAACCGTCCGGTGGTTAATGTAATCGCACCTACCGTTTGATTCCTTTTGTGATTATTGAGGATAAAATTTGTCGACAGCAATAAAGCATATTCCCCGTCATGCCTGAGGTTGTAAAACGGCGTATTGTTGATAGTCTGCATTTGCCGGATATACAAGGGACCGGATTCCCGAATGACGCCCAATGTGAATGAACTTGTCAAGTCGACCTGGTTATCCTGATACAGCAGATTGAGGCTATTGCCGAGCGACTTATTGTAAATAGACAGGTTTACAGAAAAATTGAACAGGCCGAAATTTCGATCACTATTCAGATTCAATTTGTTGGAAGACGCAAATCCGACAAATGCCTTGATTCCGGGAAAATTATTGCGGAACGCGCGTTTCCCAAGATTGCTGTGGAGATTAACTGAAGCACCCAAAGTAAGCTGGTACCAACTCTGTTCGATTTGAGCATTCAAGGTATAACTACCAAACATTAAGAGAATGAGGAATATGCCTGAAACGGATCGCAAACCTGTGATCCGCGAAGTGGGGGTTGGGTGCTTCATGACGGTGATCGGTTCATCCAAATATAAGGCACTCCATTGAAAAAAGCGAACAGTTGTCTGTTTCAGAAAAGAAATGTCAAAAATGGGGATGACGGAGGAGTCGAGGAAGTCAAGGGGTCTTGGGCGTTGGGCGTTGGGCAACTTACTAGTTCTTTCTGACCTTCATTCCAATTTGAGTGCTTTGAATTTGAAATTTATTTGTTTTTTGAGATTTGTGTTTTGGAGTTTTCTTGATCAATCGTCCGCTATTAAAATCAGGATTTGGGTGTTCGGTGAAGAGACCTATTAACCAATACCTACTTCATAGAATAAGTGTTTTTGGGACAATTTCGACTGGATTTACATTTTCGAATATAACCCATTTGACAAGAATCGAGCTCCTCTCTACCCATGAAATCTCCCCTCTTCCAAACAACATAAAAATGAGGACAAGCCTGAAAATACTGGTTATTTCTACAGCAAAGTCCTAGTTTTGGATTTGATACAAATCAATCAAATGACGAATTATTCAAACTTCGATTTACCGATGAATCATCTTAAACCATACCCATGCGTTTGCTCTGCCCCTATTTTTTTCTGGTAGTAATAGGATTCGCTTGCCTAACTGGATGCCAAGACAAAGCTCCACTACCCGATTATCTGGAAGTACAAATCATCGATGATCTAACGGGTGCATCAATTGATGATATTTCATTTTATTATGAATATATCGTGGATGGCGGTGGACCATGGGGGCATAGCACATCAGATACACTCCATATTCTCATTCCCCCGGGAGAATTTATTGGCAGAACACCTTTACCCGCTTTCGGAGATTGCATCAGTGATGTGCGGATGGTCAGAAATGAGCGATACCATCCTTTAAACTATTACACCTGGTACTGCAAAAGCAAACCGTTTCTGGTTACGATAAAAGCGCGCCCGACCATCCCATTTATTTTACATATTACTTCATCGAATCCATTACCTGATCTGTCGATCATTCAAAGTCTTCCGGAAATTTGCTCTGTTTCAGACCCTCAGGTTTACTGTGAACAATTTATCAACCGTTATGATATTCCATTCGAAGGAACGGCTACATTGGACACCATGCTCTTATTGAGAACTTTACCCAGGGATTCAATTGCACTGACGCTATTCAGAACCAATAAAATAGGCTATGAAAAGAAATTCTTCTTTTCAACAGGAAACATTGACACGCTTCACATGGATGTGAAATACTTTTGAAGAATATATTCATATCGGAATATGATTATCCATTTTACGTGGACTCTAGTTTAGAATGGCTTTAATACGAATGGCTGGTTTTACAGAATGCGTCAATCCATTCAATGGGTTTGAAGATTTTTTCAAAGACGTCTAGTGAAAAAAGTCATAGATTTGACCGCCTATCCAATACTCTATGACCCTGACTACTCAGGATCCATTTCTAATCTCCCGGTTGCAAAACCGGGACAAATCTGTGATCGATGAGATCTATCGGTTGTATTCCGGTGCATTGTACAATGTCATTCTCAAGCTGATTCCGGATCGGGATTTAGGTGCAGAAGTCTTGCAGGATGCCTTTGTCAAGATTTGGCAGAATGGAGATCGGTTCGATCCGTCGAAGGGCAGATTATTCACCTGGATGGCCCGAATCGCTCGTAATTCTGCCATTGATACCAGCCGCTCCGGAAAATTTCAGCAGGACAAGAAAACCGATACCCTACCCGACTCCGTATATGAACAGGAAGCATTCAGTCAATCGGACGATCAGCGGGATCCCGGATTGCAACGGGTGATCCATCAATTGGATGAAGATCACCGGACGATTATTGAATTGCTTTACTTTCAACAGTATACCCAATCTGAGGTGGCAGAAAAACTCGACATGCCCCTTGGAACGGTAAAAACCCGGACACGGAAGGCGCTCTCTGTATTGCGTCATTCCCTGGCTGGCGAGGGACTGATGGTCTTTCTTGTCACCTTATTGTTCACCTTATTGTATGCAACCCTTGGATCTTAAGGCCTACATCGAATCCGGCATTCTCGAGCAATATGTGCTCGGACAGCTCAGTCCCGCAGAACAGCGGGCTGTGGAGGCGATAGCTGACCAGCATGCAGAGGTGCGTGAGGAGATCGATCAGATCGAACTGACACTTGAGTCATTCGCTCAAGCCGGGGCAATTCCCCCTCCTGCTGGCACATTGGATCAGATCAACCGACGTATTAACAATCTGGATTCGTCAATCCAGACTGCACCTTCGCAATCGATCGGATGGACTCGTTGGCTAATTGCGGCGAGTATTCTGCTAGCTTGGGGGTGTATCTATTTATGGATGAACAACCTTCGCTTAAGCCAGGATCTCGATGCGCTTGCAACCGACAATAAAGGCATTCAAAATTGTTGTGACTCCTCTCGGCAACAGGTAGACTCCATGAATGTGCTTATGGCATTCCTGCAGGATCCATCCACTCGGACCGTGATCATGAGAGGCACCGATATCAACCCTGATGCTCTGGCGACAGTATTGTTTAATATAGAGCGCCAGTCAGCTTTTGTCAATCTCAGCAAACTATCTGCTGCACCAATTGGTAAACAGTATCAACTCTGGGCGCTTATCGATGGTCAACCTATCGATATGGGTGTCTTACCTCTTTCCCTAGCTCGAAACCAACAATTGGTCGCCGTTCCGTTCCTGTCTACCGCTGGTGGATTTGCAGTCACCCTCGAACCCGTAGGTGGAAGTGTGGTTCCTACGTTGGAATCAATGGTTATGGTGGGGATGATTTGAGGAAGGTGCAAGTGGGAAGACAAGGTGTTATTGCCTAATTTCGTGATTGCGATATTTCGTTGAAACGGCGGATGAGGAATGAGGGACAAGGGATGAGGACCGAGGGATGAGAGATGCTCTGCGAAGAAGGAAAGCTCCAGCCATCCGGCAGGTTGGACCGAATCAATCTGGAATAAGAAATCAGGAACGGCATTTACCTTGAACCTTAAACGTCTGTGCAACAGCTCTGGCATTGAACCCCTTATGAAAGCCCATGGCACTTTGTCTGGATCCTGACGATCCCGAAGGCAACCAGAAACGAGGAATACAGGAATCAGGAATCACCCCCAAACCTTATTCCGTAAAACTATACATTTCACCCTTCTTACTTCTGAGGAGAGCATTTTTCCCTTCGTCGAGCCAAATCTTGTTTTTATCGAAAAAACTGTGGAAACGTTACAACCATTCAGCGTTTCCGGCGTTACTTTGTCCTTCGATATTGCTATGAGTACACTTCGACAGATTCTGGAGACTGCTGAAACCCTCTTTTTCCGCTACGGCGTCAAGAGTGTGACCATGGATGACGTCGCTGCAGAACTCGGCATGTCTAAAAAGACAGTTTACCAGGCCGTACCTACCAAAGCCGAACTCATCGACCATATCGTTGAGAATCATATTCAGGCAGAAGTAGCCATGATCGAGGACCAACGCGCTCAGGCCGCCAATGCAATCGATGAAATGCTTGCCGTTTCAAAGATGGTGGGCGATACGTTACGACGGATGACTCCGCTGCTCCTCTTTGACTTGCGAAAATATTACCGTCAGTCTTGGGTGAAGATTAACCAGCTGCATCGCGATCATATCTTTCAAATTATCCGCACAAACCTCGAAAAAGGGCAAGCTGAAGGTCTGTATCGTGCCGACTTTGATCCTGCCGTCATTGCCAGACTTTATGTTATCAAAGCTCTGGCACTCATCGACGAAAAGTTCTTTCCCCACGATCAGTATGACAAGGCTGACCTTGTGGCAAACCACCTGACCTATCACCTGCACGGTGTCCTTACAGATGCCGGGCGTCAATACCTGCAAACCATACAACCATGCGCATCCGGATTCTCTTCCTGATCCTCCTTGCCGCCTCCGGCCTGACCGCACAAAATGCAATGACCCTCCAACAGGCCATTGCCTATGCACAGTCAAACAACCAGGAGATCAAATTGGCCAACCTCAACGTCATGGACGCCGATGGCCAGATTCTCGAACGTCGGGCCTTTGGCATCCCGCAGCTCCGGGCCGACATCGGGTATACCCGCTATCTCGAGCTGCCAGTCTCTGTGCTCCCGGCCGATTTCTTCATCGATCCCAATACGGGTCAACCCGATCCAAATGCCGAGCGAGCTATTCGATTTGGTGTCAAGAACAACTTGACAGGTACTCTTGCCCTCAATACGATGATCTTTGATCCAAGCTATTTTGTTGGTCTGAAAGCTGTTCGGGGTTATCGAGATTATACTGCACAGGAATTGGGGAGTGTGCAACGGAAAGTCAAATTCCAGGTGATCGAGGCATTCTTGCCCATACTTCTGGTGGATGAAAATCTGGCCAACCTCGACAAGAACATCGCCAATCTTCAGACACTGCGCAACGAAACCAAGGCCCTCTTTGATGAAGGTTTTGTGGAATTGCTGGACGTGGATCGGCTTGATCTTTCTATTGCTACTCTACAAACGGACCGTGACAACATTGCCAATCAGCGTCAAACCATTCTTAATGGTCTGAAAATGGTCATTGGCTATCCAATGACCAAGTCACTGGATGTCACAGGAAATCTTCGTGAAATGCTTACTGCCCCAAATGCTACTGATCTGACAGGAAAAGTGGATTATGAATCCTGGCCTGACTACCGGGTGGCTCTTCAAGGAAAAAATCTGGCTGGATTAAATGTCAAATTAGCCAAATATGGATACCTCCCCAGTCTTTATGGCTTTGCCAATTTACAGCGATCTTTCCAGGGGGATAATGCAAAAGATGGCATTTGGGCCAATGCTTCATGGGCCGGCTTTTCTCTAAAAGCTCCACTCTTTGACGGTCTGCTTACCAAAGGAAAAATCCAACGTGCCGAAGTGACAGAACAAAATACCTCTGTCCAGATTACCATGCTGGAACAGCAGATCAACATGTCGGTCCAGAACGCACGAGATCAATATTCCAGTGCAATCGAAAAGCTCCAAAACCAGGAAAAAAACCTGGCAATGGCAGAACGTATCTATGAAACCACCCGGACGAAATACAAAGAAGGTGTTGGCTCAAGTCTCGAAATCAACCAGTCAGAACAGGCGCTCTTTGTCGCCCAACGCCAACATGTCCAGGCACAATATGATGTGGTCCGTGCCATCCAATCTCTCGAAAACGCCTTAGGTAAATAAAACCGTCTCCAACCATCATGAAACACTTCATCCTACCCCTCGCCATTCTGACCCTCGTCGTGGGATCCTGCGGCCAAACCGGCCAGGAAACGGCTATCCCAACGGATGCTGAAGGTCAACGTACAATGCTTGACGTCAAGCGCCAGCAACTTATTGAATTGAAAAAGGAGATCGCTGATCTGGAAGACCTCCTTGGAAACCAGGCAGGTGCCAACAGTGAAGAGGAGGCCAAGGTGGTCACCACTGCAATTCTTGAAAAAGTCACCTTCCGCCGGTTTACTGAAATTCAAGGTAATGTCGACCCGGTCAAAAAGAACAATATCAGTAGTGAGACTGGCGGTCGGATTATTCGACTGAATGTAAAGGAAGGTGACTCAGTCAACAAGGGTCAGCTTCTTGCCAGCGTAGACATGGAGCCGCTGAACAAACAGATTGAAGAGATGCAAACCAGTCTTACATTGGCGGTTGATCTTTACAATCGTCAAAAGCGGTTGTGGGACCAGAAGATCGGGTCCGAGATCCAATACCTGCAGGCTAAAAACAACAAGGAACGTCTTGAGAAGGGTATAGACGGACTTCGTGTACAACTGAAAAAAGCCAATATCTATGCACCTATTTCAGGCGTAATCGAAGGAGTCACCGTAGAACTAGGCGATATTGCTCCTCCCGGCATGCCGATCATGCAATTGATCAATACACGTGATCTGAAAGTGACTGCCGAAGTGCCGGAGCGCTATGTGGGTACTGTCAAAAACGGTGAAAAAGTTAAAGTACAAGTACCGACTCTGCAGACCGAGCAGACAGAAACGATACGCGTTGTAGGCAAGGTCGTTCACCCATCCAACCGAACATTTCATATCGAGACATCCTTGAATAACCCGAAAGGCGAATTCAAACCAAACCTCCTGGCTCTTGTCCATATTGAGGATTATAAAGAACCAGATGCTATTGTAGTGAGCGTTGATTTGGTCCAGCAGGAAGTTGGTGGAAAACAATTTGTCTATATCACCGAAAATACTGAAAGGGGAAAAATTTCCCGTAAAGCATATGTAATTACGGGCGAAAGCTATGACAATCAAATCGTGATCAAGGAAGGTTTGAAAGCCGGTGACGAGGTGATTATCAAAGGTGCCCGTAATATGTCAGAAAACGATCTGCTCGATATTAAAACCGAGACCAATGACTGAGGAAAACAAACCCCTGGGTAAGAAGGTTAAGGAATTTGGTTTGACCTCCTTTTCTGTTGATAACGGCACCAGTATTTTCATTCTCACACTGATGATCGTTCTGTTCGGAATCGGGGCCTACGAAAGCATGCCAAAGGAGCAATTTCCGGAAGTCAGCTTTCCGACTGTTTTCGTGAATACACCGTATTTCGGAAATTCGGCTGCAGATATCGAGAATCTGGTCACTCGGCCTATCGAAAAGGAAATTAAGTCCATTGTCGGGCTCAAGAATGTCAAATCCAATTCACTCCAGGATTTTTCAGTAATTACAGCCGAATTCGAAACGTATGTCGATATCGATGACGCTGTTCGGAAAATCAAGGATGCTGTTGACAAGGCCAAGTCGGACTTGCCCAATGACATGACTCAGGATCCGGACATTTTCGATGTGAACCTCTCCGAGGTACCCATCATGACGGTTAATCTGTCAGGAAAATACACAAATGACGAACTCCGGAGTTTTGCAGAATACCTGGAAGACGAAATCGAAAACATCGATGAGATTTCTGGTGTGGAAATCAAGGGATCACTCGAACGGGAGGTCAAGATTGACGTGGATCTTCCGCGGATGGACGCATTGAAAGTGAGTTTTACAGATATCGAAAATGCGGTCAATTGGGAGAACATGAATATGTCTGCCGGTGAAATCGTAAATAATGGTTTCCGACGTGCTGTCCGTGTAGTCGGCGAATTTGATAACGCCGAAGACATGGAACGGATCATTGTCAAGAGTGAAGGGCAACGACCGATCTATCTCGGTGATATTGCAAAAGTCACTTATGGTTACAAGGAACGAAGCAGCATTGCTCGGTCTGATGCCAACCCTGTTGTGTCATTGGATGTGATCAAACGAAAGGGTGCCAACCTCCTCAGCGCGTCTGACAAGATCAATGAAAAGGTTGAATACGCAAAAAAGCATGTCTTTCCGGAGGAGCTCAAAGTGGCCCTGTTTAATGACCAGTCAGTCAATACGCGAACAGAAGTTTCCAACCTGGAAAACAGCATTATTTCAGGTGTGATCCTGGTGGTATTAATTCTTCTGTTTTTTATGGGCATTCGCAATGCGCTCTTTGTCGGCATGGCCATTCCACTATCCATGTTGATGGGCATCATGGTGCTCAATTTCACGGGTACAACATTAAATATTGTTGTCCTCTTTTCCCTGATTCTGGCCCTCGGTATGCTTGTTGATAATGGGATCGTAGTTGTGGAAAATATCTTCCGTTACATGCAAGGAGGGGAAAAACGAAGTCTGGCTTCCAAACACGGTACAGGTGAAGTCGCCATCCCGATTATTGCATCTACGGCTACGACATTAGCAGCCTTTTTACCAATGGCTTTCTGGCCGGGCTTGATGGGTAGTTTTATGAAATATTTGCCGATCACCCTGATTATTGTATTAACCTCCTCATTATTGGTCGCCCTGGTGATCAACCCAGTATTTACAAGCCGATATATGGCTATTGATACCAAGGCTAAAAATACTGAGGATCGTGCCAGGAAGGTGCGCAACACCTCCATAATGGCCGGTATCTCCTTCCTGATTGCTCTCCTCGCTCATTTTGGCGGCATTGTTTGGTTGCGCAACAGTATGTTGATTGTGGCCATTTTTACTTTGATCAACTTCTGGATTTTACGACCTGCATCCTTCTCTTTTCAGGAGACTGCCATGCCTTGGCTGGAGATGAAATATTACCAGTTTGTTCGCTGGGGATTGGGTGGCATTCGTCCATGGGCCATTTTTGGTGGCACATTTGTTTTACTCATTGTAGCTATCGTTGCACTAGCAATCAAATCGCCAAAGGTGGAATTCTTTCCAGTGGCAGACCCTTTGTATATCAATGCCTTTGTTGAACTTCCACTTGGCCGGGATATTGATGAGACAGACAAAATCATGATGGATCTGGAGGCCCGGATCGAAAAAACTCTGGAACCATATACAACAATTGTGGATGCGGTACTTTCCCAGATTGGCGAAAATACATCTGATCCCAATAGTCCACCCGAACCTGGCGTGACTCCACACAAAGCTCGATTGACAATTTCCTTTGTCCCTTCTGCTGATCGAAACGGAATTTCCACGTTTGAAGTGATGGAAAAGGTGAGAGAAGCTGTTAAGGGATATGCAGGAGTGGATATTGTCGTCGATAAAAATGCTGATGGTCCGCCAGCCGGCAAACCAATCAATATCGAGATCCAGGGTGAAAACATCGACAAACTGGCTGTTCTCTCTCAGGATTTGATCAACTTCATTGAAGAGAAAAAAATACCTGGTATTGAAAAACTCCAGGCAGATGTGGATGTTGGCAAACCGGAATTGATTGTCCACATTGATCGGGAAGCTGCGCGCCGATTTGAATTATCTACTGCACAGATCTCTTCTGGAATTCGTACTGCGATCTTTGGAAAAGAGGTCAGCAAATTCAAGGATGGGGAAGACGAATATCCCATTATGTTGCGACTGAATGAACGGTATCGCAATAATATTGATGCCATACTCAATCAGAAGGTCACCTTCAGAAATCCCACGAATGGCAAGATCGTGCAAGTGCCAATCTCTGCAGTAGCAGACATTGAATATTCAAGCACATACAGTTCAATCAAACGGAAAGATCTTGACCGGGTGATCACCGTCTATTCAAATGTGCTCAAAGGATTTAATGCGAATGAAATTGTGGCTCAGTTGAAGGAAGTTATGCCTGAATATAATTGGCCTCCGGGATTCAGTTATGAATTTACTGGTGAACAAGAACAACAGGCAAAGGATGTGGCATTCTTGAGCACTGCATTTATAGTGGCAATCTTTTCAATATTTATCATCATTGTTGCCCAATTCAACTCACTGATTTCACCTTTCATTATCATGCTGACGGTATTGTTTAGTACCATTGGTGTCTTTCTCGGGTATGTCTTTACAGGGGCGGACATCGTCATTGTTATGACTGGTGTCGGGATCATTTCCCTTGCTGGTGTCGTAGTGAATAATGCCATCGTGCTGCTGGATTACACCAATCTGTTGATCCATCGACGACGGGACGAGTTGAATAAATCCAGCGAGTACGATCTCAGTTTGCATGAAGTCCAGGATGCAATCGTCCAGGCAGGTGCTCGTCGTTTACGACCGGTTCTGCTGACAGCGATCACAACCGTCCTCGGATTGATTCCATTGGCGATAGGATTCAATTTCAACTTCTTTACGTTGATCTCGGAGTCGGATCCACACATCTTCGTAGGAGGTGACAACGTTGCTTTCTGGGGGCCCCTGGCCTGGACGGTAATCTACGGTCTCACCTTCTCCACCTTCCTGACGTTGGTCGTAGTTCCAGTGATGTACTGGTTGAGTTTCCGCGGCGTTCGCTGGAGCCGGATCAAATTCGGTACAAGCGAAGAATAACGAAGTCAACCCGTACGTAATAAAAGCCGGCTTTCTGGATGGGAAGCCGGCTTTTCGTTATATCCAAATACTCACAAACAAAGCAAACCAATAGGCGAGAGATTGAAGAACTATACTAATAGTAGTAACACCCTCCAATTCACATCCCACAAGAGTAACGGTTTTTAACAAGATAACAGTCTGTACATGTATTAAAATCACAATCCCCCAATAGCTCCAAATGCAACTTATAAGCTCTCAAGGAAGAAATTTGATATGTCCTTTTTACGAATATTAATGTGTAATCATTCGGATAGATTCCTTGGGCTTACAAATACAACATTCTACTGAATGCTATATATTTGCAACAAATAGCTAGAAAGATAAATATTTATCAAAACAGGGATTCATTTATCATTGAAGTGATCATTAAGTTAACAGTTAAATGAATAATGAAATATTCTGTTTTTATAACTTTATTATTAATTTGGAAGTGCAGTACGGAAAACAAAAACAGTACCGACTTAATCATAACCAATGTCAATATCATTGATGTTGTTGCTGGAACGATAATTGAAAATCAAGATGTACGCATTAGGGATTCCATTATAATTTCAATTTCAAACAATAATAACAAAAGTAAAATATTCAAAAATAAACTAGATGGAAAAGGAAAATTTTTACTCCCAGGGCTTTGGGATATGCATGTTCATATTCAAGACCAGAGCTATTTAAAATTGTTTTTAGATTATGGGGTTTTAGGCGTAAGAGACATGGGAGGTTGTGTTTCCATTCCAACAAACGGATGTGAATCACTCTGCCCTGATATTTTAAATAAATGGAAGTCAAAAATCAATAAAAACAAACAAATTGGTCCAGAACTATATATTTCAGGACAAATTTTAAGTGGGACAGGGTGGCCAACGTCGTTACGTGCTTCCAGTATTGAAGATGTACAACATAATTTTGCCATCATATTAAATAGCAAAGTAGATTTCATAAAAGTATATGAACAAATTCCCGCTGATGCCTATCGCGAGATATCTAGATTATGCAAAAAAAATAACATAGATTTCGCAGGGCATGTTTCAGAATCATTACTACTTTCTGAGATATCTGATTTAGGTCAAAAAAGTATCGAACATATCAGGGAACAAATACTTTTTTGCTTTACAAAAGACACCAACGAATTAGAAGCATTTCTGACAAATGACTCCTACACCAAAGAGGATAGAATTTATGTAAAACCCTGGATTAATGATGCAGAGCAGGCAATTCATGCGTTCAAGAAGAACAACACATGGTTTGTACCCACCATGTCAATTCAATTTTCAAGACAAAGGTATAATGATTCAATGTGGATCACAAATTCATTGCGAAGCCAACTTCCTCAATCTGTACAACAAAGTTTTGATGACTACATAATCAGAATGAAAAATAATCCTGATAAAAAAAGTGATTTGCTTTGGTGGAGTGCACTTGAAAAATTAGTGAAAAGATTAAATGATGAAGGAGTTGGCCTGTTAGCCGGAACCGACATTGCATGCGAAGGTGGAATACCTGGCTTTTCATTACATGAAGAACTTAAATTAATGGTTGAACAAGCTGGCTTAACTCCGATTGAGGCACTACGTACTGCAACGATCAATCCAGCACAATACTTTGGCTTATTGAAAAATGGCCAAATCAAAGAAAATTTTATCGCTGATTTAATTTTAATTGAAAAGAATCCACTTGAATCGATATCCAATACAATGACAATTAATACAGTAATAAGAAATGGTGTGATTTACAGAAAGTAATCTTTCTGGTCAACATTATGAACACGATTGCTGGCTCAAAGTCCATTTTTACGGCCTGAAAATTTATTTCGACAGGAAGCTTACAAAGAAATGAGCAGGTTCCGTTCCAACATGATCGCTACGTCAGACTTCTCCATTCCATGTGTGCATAATATTCCGCTAATGAATGATAAAGTCTGTTAGATGAAGCAGAAATACGTTCTCCTTGGAAATCCAAGCAGGATAATATTTTAAATATGCATGTGGTGAAATTGTCGTTGTGGTTATTGGCAAAAGTTGTCAGAAACCTTTTTATTTCGACACCCTTGCCCATCCCCTGATTTTTCAGCAACTTGAAGTCCTGAAAAATGTCCCTCAATGCCACTTCAATCTCCAATTCGCCTGGTCGCCTTCACCACATTGACAACTTTTGCCCTGATAGCCCTCTTCCTGATCCCCTCATTTACGCCTGTACCTCTTCTCGAACATCCCTTGCTCTTTGTCTCCCGCCAGATCCCTTGCTGTGGCAGTGTCTACATGGCCGATGCCAACGCCCTGCCCGGTGTGGGTGGTTACAGCAAGTACCAGGTCGCCGCCCCGGCCTACCTCTGTATCCTATATCCGGATGGTACCATCGATACCCTGATCAATGGCGCGAATCCAACACCCGCAAGTCTGCATCTGATCGATATCAGTGCACCAAATCTTTCCTGGGATGGTACCACCATTGCTTTTGCCGGATTACCGGACGGGAATTACGAGTCCGGAAACGGCAACCAGATTTCCAAAGAACATGATGCCTGGCGGATTTACACTATCGGGATCGACGGAAACAACCTGACTCAAATCACCGGCGTGACAAGTATTCCGGGCAGCGACCCGAATCTCGACCTCAGTCAATTTCACCCC
>JAHEAU010000178.1 GCA_024642625.1 Lewinellaceae bacterium | reverse complement strand
CATAGACAATGGCACTGGTCGCCTATTGACTAAGCGTACCCTGAGGTTATTATTTTGGACCCTTCAAGAGTCCTAATTATAGGGCTAGAATACAGAATCCAATTACCCATGCGATGATCTCGATGTTAGCTCCTCATTTTATTATTCACTAAGACCCTGGCAACCCTGGAGGGGTTGAAGACAATAGCCCCGGGAGCATCCCGGGGTGCTGAATCTGAAATGACACAACCCTGAAGGGGTTGAAGAAATTCTGACAGTTATTAATAGCCCAAACCCACATCCGGGGGGATGCCAAATAGAAGTTGCCTGAATGAATAATGCTCAGAAATTTGTCGCACACTTGTCAATGATGATCTATCTAGATACATTTCAATCCTAATAGCTTTTTTAGGATCCAGAATATCCGATCATGAGAAGTATACTATTCCTTTCCCTACTTTTCGCATTGAGCACTTCCCTTAAAAGCCAATCCTGCTTTCCGGTTGGCTCGAAGTGGACGGGTAGTTTTAGTGCATTGAACGGGTCGGGTATCAGGGAGATGAAAGCAAAGGAGGACACATTGATCAAAGGCACACTATGCCCGGCATTCGCTTACCAGGACTCATAGCGGAGCCCAACAGGACCATCAGACCAAAAGAACTTGTATTATCACCATGACGGAGAGTACCTATAACGCGTTGAGGGGTTAAACAATAATAAATACACAGGAATAGCCCGTTTCCAATAGCTGTAAAAAGCAAACAGGCTGCCCGTTAACGGGACAGCCTGTCTTGACGTCATAGGATTATAAAACGCGCTTACTCTTTCACAATCATCCGCTGAGTTGCAGTGCCATGTGCCGAACTGATCTGATAGATCAGCAACCCTGTTGCACCCAATTCATTCCGATTGATCGATAGTTGATTGTATCCTTTGTAATAATAGCCATTACGCTCCAACAATTTGCGACCACCGAGATCATATACTGAAAGGAAGACATCCCCGGCTTCCGGCAGCTCAAATGAAATCACTGTTTCTCCAGTAAATGGATTTGGTTGATTACCAAACAGGACAAATGGCGCTTGCGTTTCATGACTGACATTGTCCTTCCGGATTTTCAATGTCACACTCGCAATATCAAAATCCTGACTCACAGCTTCTGGAACAACAAGACCACCATTTAGATGAATTGCATTTTTCAACTCACCTTTGCGGTTTGCTTTGAAGACGAACGTCATGGCTTTTGCATTTGCATTAAGAGATCCTGTCCAATCTGCTGCCAATGCCACTGAGCCTTTCGCAGGTACATGGTAATAATTTACACCATTGACCAGTGCGATATCTTCTGTCTTGATCTCTTGCAGGGTAAGCATTTCCAAATCGTATTGGATTGTAAACTGGAAGCCTGCAAAACCATCGATATTCGGTGACCGTAAAGTGACTTCAAATGTTTCACCTGCATCCCAATTTCGGTCTAGTACTTCCATGACCAATGGCTCATTGTTTCTGATTTCTGATTCAATCAGGCCATTCAACTTCACTGTTCCATTCAGGTCGCCAATCTTTATTCCCCTGACATCAAAAGTGTACGCATCTTCCAATGGTTTGATCAACAAATCAGAGGCAGCCTGAATTTCAGAAAATGGGTTCTTCGGATCAGTAAAAATGTAGGCATTATTAACAAACGTCCAAGGTTCTGAACCAGAAAAACTCGATTCTGCTCCAATCAGCACCTTTCGCATTGAGAGTAAATCAGCAATGCTGATGTCTCCATTCGTATTGACATCTGCAGCAATTAATTGATATGGCGAAGCCAGTAGCGGGTCTCCCGTTAAATGTCTGCGCAGGAGAATTAAATCTGCTATAGATAATCCATTTTTATACTCATCTTCTTTGGCAGCAGTCAAGTGATAACTTCGACAGGTTTGAGTCTGACCGAATGAAAAGTCACCATTCTCGTCTGAACCAGCCAATGCGTCATCTGCAAAAGCCGCAGACAAAGTAAGTTCAACATCCTGGAGTGGCTCTTCAGACGCACTTGCAATCACATCACCACCGACTTCCACCTCCAGTTCAGTTGCCTTACACATATCGTAATGCGACTCCATAACAAAGAGGTTTTTCTGGAGCACGGTAATATCTGTATTGCGCATAACTACATCATACATCCGGGTGCCCTTGATTATTATCTTTTCTTCGGTGGTAAGATCTTCATCATTTTCATAATAGAACCGGTCACCATCGCGCATGGCAGAAAACTGGTCAACCATTATTTTGATCAATGTCTCCCCGAAAATACTGCCAGCTTGTTTTTTCTCAACCAAAAACCCAACCCATGGATCAACATCATTGACAGTGACATAAGCAACTTTTAAAAAGTTTGAAAGTTCCTCATTGCCAGTCATTTCAAGAAAGCTAGCGTATTTGGGAAATCCGAAATCAGCACGAATTGTGTTAAAATCGGCTAGACCGCGGTCACGTCCTCGTTGCATATTTATTGCTGCCAAATCCATCCCTCCCGATCCAGGACCTCCGAATAAAAAATTCCGTACATCATCGATTACCTTTCCATCAAATTCTTGTTGCATTTGATGGGCCATCCCTTTGAGTAATGGATTGACACCACCATCATTTACAATAGCCATCGGATTGAAAAAGGCATCTCGCAACAAAATATCTCCTTTGGGTATAGTGCCACCCAAGTTGTTTGAGCGGTGCAGATTGCTACTTAACAAGGTATGACCAAGTCTATACGCAGCTGCTGAAAACACATTAAAAATACCCGGATTGACTGATGAATGATAACCTGAATAAGCGGGCAATTCTACACCCAAAGTAGGCAACCACTCTTCAAAGAGAATGGCTTGTATTGTACCCCCGATAATTTTACGAACATGCTGATAAATTTGTTCGTCATTCCAGGAAGGATGCTCCCGTTTGACGCGATCACATTGTGTATTGTGTTCGCGAACAAACAATGTATGTAAGGCTGTGAGAAAAATATTTTCATTTGCCCGAATATCTCCACCCACAAACAATTTAGAAAACTGTTTGGTGGCATTATCGATGAGCGGTGCTGCCGGATCCTGTGGACTATTCAATTCTCCATCAATTGTATTGAACGGAAGATTATTTCCACTCGACATTTTCATTTTGCCATCAACGTGAGTGCGTAACCAGTCAGCATAAATTGAATCACGACCATAAACGGCAGAACCATCGACAAAAGAGCTGATCTCGTTTGCGTATCGACGTGGGTTACCCATTTCTGTTCCAGTTCCAGGGACTTGTGCGGAACGGGTCATTGGAATAAATGCATTTGGCAATGCACCTCCAGGGTTAAAAATAGGATCTGGAAAATTGATTGTAATCGGAAAGAACTCAGCACTATTATTGAATACCAGGGTGATATCATGGTCAATAAATTGGCCAAATGCCCAAACGTAATCACTTAGCCCCTCCTTGCTTGGCAGGACATTAGGCTGGCTCATCAAATAGTTGGAAATCAATCGAGGATTTGCACGCTGAGGGGCAGCTGGTGAATTAAAGCCATTTGCAAAGGCCACCGTCGTATTGCTTTGCAGCATGGAATGATTTGACCCCCATTCTGGATGATCGACATTGTTTCCCCAACCCGTATAGGTCCTATAAGTCTGGGCTTGGGCGCCGTTAATAACAATGGACAATACACATAAAAGTACAGCTATCCTGTTCATGGGAACATGATTGATTCGGTGATTAAATCAGTCTTCGGGATAGATTTCGGGGTTGTCCTGGGATGGACGTAGGCAAAGTTAATCCGTTTTTATCGGAATTTCACTATTGACAAACCAGAATCATCCCGGAAAAGGGTGGCTCAATGCAGTAAGTAGAAATTTTCATGCCAATCATCAGGGAATCACCAGCTAAGGGAAATGCCCGCCAGCCAATTACGACCTGCTTGTGGGTAATAAAAGTTCTCGGTAACAACATCACCATATACATATGAATACGTATACCCGTTGGAACTATAAGATTGATCCAGCACATTATTGACCTGGAATCTGACCTTCAGTTCACCGACATTCCGAATCTGCTTGCCCCAATAAACCTGGATGTCCTGAACCCACCATGGGTCAATTGCCCTGGCATGATTTGAGGTATTATCCAAAAATTGTTCTCCGATATATTGACTCATCCAGGTGATACCCAACCCGTTCCAACCTGACCAGCCGACCTGATGGCTGTAAACGAAGGCAGGAGAATAAGCAATGTCAACATCCTTGTGCTGGATCCTGATTTCGTCAAATCCTGTAGTGTAATCATAGATAACCTCTTCGAATTGACGAATGCGATTTTGACTCAAACCCAGACTTCCCTGGTATCGAAAGCCTATTCCCAAATCGCCATCTGCCTGAATCTCGATACCCACCCGATAAGAGTCAGGAACATTGACTTTCAGTGTCGCCCCGACATCATTGAGAGCTCCAGTCGGGACGAGTTGATCAGTATAATCCATCCAATATCCATTCGCGGCTAACTGCCAATTTCTCAGGCTCAATCGGCTTCCCAATTCGAAATCAACCAAGCGTTCTGGCTGCGGATGAGCACCTTGTGGTGCATCCACATAATCACTCCGGGATGGTTCACGTTGGGCTACGGCAACAGAACCATAACATTCAATTTCACGAGATGGGGACCAGGTTAAACCTGCCTTGGGATTGAAGAACGTCAACTCATCCTTCACATCATAGGTCCGGAGGTCTGTATCCGTTCCCCGTGTTCGATAACCGACATGACGAACTTGTAAATCAGCAAACCAACGCAATTGGGTAGCTATATCACCATCTGCTTTGACAAACAGATTCCCATCTGTCTTGGTGGCATCACCCCGATAATATTCATGATCAGGTTGAATTCCCTTGGCAAATTCGGCCCAGATAATCCGACCAAAATGATTCCCGAAGTATGAATTCCAAGCGCCACCAATATGCAGATTCCATCGCTTGGCTTCATATCGAATATTGCCAACAAACCCGGCAAAATCATTCGCCAACCAACGCCGACGTACAAGATCAGTCGTCTCAATAGTATCCTTGCCGGTTACGACGGGTCCCAGACCATACGCTGCCCGGGTATCCTGAATGCGATATTGTTCAAAATATCCTGCTCCGTGTGTATAATGTGCCGTGGTATTGATTCTCCATCTTGCATTGAGCGCCCTCGAAACCTGGAGCTGAACATTATCTTGTCCGTATTGATCCACTTCATCCCGATAGGTATAATAATTATAGGTCCGGCCAGCCATCAGCAAATTCTGAGTCTGAGCCTCAGTAAATCCATTATTCGTAGCATGGGCCAACATGGCGTTCAGATCATTATTGATTCGGGATTCGGGAGTCCCCCACCAGGATTGGTATGTGCGCTCACGGCCTCGAAATCCCAGCAAACGGACCATGGTCTGATCATCCTGCCATGTTAGAGCCGCATAACCGGATTGAAGATTTGCTTTCGCCCGATCGATGTATCCATCTGACTGAATGGCGGAATAGCGACCATCAATGGTCCAGTGGCCCCGCAGCAATCCTGTGCCAGCCTGAATTGTAGTACGTTGTGTATTAAATGAGCCTATTCCGGCTGCAAGTTCTCCATAAGGTAAACTTCTCAAGGTTTGGGTCTGCAAGTTGATCGTGGCACCAAAGGCTCCAGCACCGTTTGTTGACGTCCCGGCGCCACGTTGTATCTGGACTCGATCGACCGAACTGATGATATCCGGCATGTTTACCCAGAAAACTGCTTGAGATTCCGGATCATTGATCGGGACACCATTGATCGTGATATTGGTGCGGGTGGGATCACTTCCACGAACCCGGATACCGGTATACCCGATTCCCGTACCCGCATCTGAAGTGGCCACCACGCCAGGTGTAAATCGAAGGAGATAGGGAATATCTTGACCCAAGTTCAAGGGCTCGATGGCTTCCACATTCAGTTGACTGTTCGTGAATGGTGCCGATGCATCTGCCCATGTACCAAGAAGTTCTACAGTTTGAAGTGCAAAAAAAGAGGGGGTCAACTGGATGGCAAGTGGCATTTTTTCGGTCAAAGCAATAGACCCCATCCATCGTTCATAACCCAAATAACGGACAAACAGAATTACACTATCTGAATTCATAACAGCCACTTCAAAACGGCCCCATGCATCCGTAATCCCACCAGGGCCGTCCAGGATTTGATACGCAGCACCTGGCAGCGGCTGGTTTTCTTCATCGGTGACGACGCCATAAATCCTTGCATTTTCCTGAGCGTGCACTCCAGAAAAAAGAAAACAAAAGCAGTAAAGAAGGAGGTAATACCTGAAGCCAGTCATCGATGGTGATCTTGAATGAGGATCGCCGGGATGCCGCCTGTTTCCAGTTCTGGCCAAAAGGTCATCTTCCCTTCCTGGCATAACCCAGGCAGGTTCAATGGGTATAATCTCAGTCAGACTGACGGTCTGACACCCCGATGTCAAAAGTGAAGGTAGTTCACGTGGTTCAAACCAACAAATTGCGGATTGCTGCCCAGGCCATTTCTGTTCGCTCCTGACCAATCCCACTGACGATGGTATAAGGCCATGACTCGTTATTCAGAATGGTAAGGTGCGATTCAAATAGCATCTGTCGGTCATGGGGATTTTCGCGCAGAGGGTCAGCTATCCAGGGAAGGTCGGGAGTACACAGGAGGTAATGAACTTGGGATGATCTGGTATGAAGGGCCTGCAGCCAGGAAGCACAGCCTCCAAACCGCACATCCAACCATATTCGATATGTCAATAAATCCGTGTCCGCGAGTACAAGAGGATGTCGGATTGTTACCTCCATCTGTTGCCGGTATTGCAGGATCGCCAACCGATACACATCCGCTTCAGTATATCGGCTTTCGGCATCTGCAAGCCGTTCACGTGCCAACTCTGAAACCAGGGGCAAACCCAACTCGGCCGCAAGCCTCGACGCCAACGTTGTTTTCCCGGTGGACTCTGGGCCGGTGATGACAATTAATGGTGGATATGGCCGCATACTGACAAGGTACGATGACAAATATTAGTTGCACATTTTTCAAGGAGAAGCGACCTTTACGATCTATGCATGATATTGAGCCCCATTTCCACTGGCGTGATCACTATGTAGCGGCCGAAGACAAACGGTCTCCCTTTTACCGTCGCCAATACGATGAGTTCAAGTATTCACAAAAGGTCTATAACTATTTCATTCATCCCCAATGGGACAATATTGGCTCGTCGACATTATATGCCAAAGTCCTGTTTCTGGATTATGACGAGGGCTATGCCATTCTGGAATTGATCGGAGAATGGAATGATTGTTTACATAATGATATTGAAGCCTTGAAACGAAACCTGATCGATGTGATGATTAAACAAGGCATCACACGATATATCCTGATCTGTGAAAGTGTATTTAATTTCCATGCAGATACAGATGAATATTATGAGGAGTGGTGGGATGATGTGAAGGAAGAAGATGGTTGGATTTGTTTACTCAATACCGAGAAACATGTCTATGAAGAAATCAATGATCGTCGACTGG
>JAHEAU010000177.1 GCA_024642625.1 Lewinellaceae bacterium | reverse complement strand
TGCCTTGACGACAGATCAAGTGACGAATTTTATTGTCAAGATATTGATCGATCCTGCCTCTTATATGGATTTGCAAAAAAGTACCGGACGAATGCCATTTCGTCCCGGGATGTCAGCTTCAGTTGAGATCCTAACCAATTCAGTAGAGAATGTGTTGAGTGTCCCTATCCAATCAGTAACGACTCGTGAAGAAAAAGCAGATAAAGAGGAAACGGATGCGGACCAAAAAGCCGATGGGCTTTCAAAAGAAAAGAAGAAAATAACAAAGGAAATCAAGGAAGTTGTCTTTGTTGCCGTCGGTGATACTGTGGCTATGGTTCAAGTTAAAACGGGCATCCAGGATGATGCTTACATCGAAATCGTTTCAGGCTTGACGGGAGAAGAAGAGGTAGTCAGTGGTCCCTATTCGGCAATTTCCAGAAAATTGGAGGCGGGAAAGCGATACGTCAAAAAGGAAAAGAAAAAGGAGGACGAAGAGGATTAATTCTTGATTGAATTCGAAATCCGGAGATGTTGAGAGTCGAGGGTGGGGAGTAGAGAGTTGAGGGTGTTATTTCGATATTGGGTTATTTCGTTATTTCGAAAGTCAATTTCCACATCCGAATACCGAAGCGGAGTAGAGTGTAGGAAGTGGAGGGTCTGGAATGACGAAACGACGAAGAGTCTCAGCGACGAAGAGAGTTTTAAAACTCTGTTAACTCTGGGGTAAACGGCTGCCATGAGAAAATGCGTGGTTTTCATCCTTCACATTCTGAAATCCTGAGAATCATGATTCAGATAAAAAAGGCTGAAATCGGAAGTCGGAATTATTTGCCACAAAAGTAGAAAGGACACAATGGCTCACAAAGCAGAAACCTAAAACCTGATATCTGACAACCGACAACCGAAAACAGACAACCGAAAACTGACAACCGAAAACTGTCCTCCCCTGAAATAGGTTGACCGTTTTTACGGGTTAAAAACCATGTAAAAATGGCCACATTGGAAGAGTTTAGAGATCGCAAGAGTCGACAAAACCGGTACTTTAGTGAGAGCTTCCGAATCAAGAAGGTTCGGGAGATAGAACGCAACCTGACCACAGTTCGGGAAGTGAGTAAGGAATACGAGGTTTCAACTACAGCAGTTTACAAATGGCTGTATAGATACTCCAAGTTGTATCAACGTGAACATAAGCAAGTCGTTGAGCCTATGAGTGACACACGCAAAATCAAGGCCTTACAAGACCAGATTAAAGAGCTTGAGCAGTTGGTTGGCCAAAAGCAGATTAAGCTCGAGTTCTATGAGAAGATGATGGATCTAGCCGAACAGGAGTACGGCATTCCGTTTAAAAAAAAACGTGGTTTAACACCCTCATCTGGTACTGGGACCACAGAGAACAACACACCTGGAAAATGAATGCAGTATACCGAGCCATAGGCACTACGAAGCAAAACTTTCATCAACAGCTAGACAGGTATTTAAGCTACCAGGACATAAAGGCACAGTTGGTAAAGGTCATGCATGAGGTGCGCCAGGATCATCCAGCTATGGGGGCAGAGCCAATGTATCAGCTCATGTCGCCCCAGGGCATAGGCAGAGATCGGTTTGATTTAATTTACCGATCCTGTGGGCTTAAACTGCATCAGAAGCGCAACTTCCATAAGACCACCGATTCCAAAGGCGGAATACGGTTCGAGTATCTGCTGGCTGATATTGAGTTGACAGGTGTCAACCAAGTTTTCACCAGTGATATAACCTACTATCAGATAGGTGAAACATTTTACTACCTGACCTTTATACTGGATCTGTACAGCAGAAGAATAAGAGGTTACAGTGTAAGTAAATCCTTGCACACTGTAGTCACTACACTGCCGGCCCTACGTATGGCAATATTAGACTTAACACGAGCTGAAACCGAAGGACTGATTATCCACTCGGACGGCGGGGGTCAATACTATGCCAAGGCATTTACAGACCTCACAGTGCGTGCTGGTATGCTTAACAGCATGTGTACTTCAGTATATGAAAACGCGCATGCAGAGCGAATCAACGGGACGATAAAGAACAGCTACTTAAAGCACTATAACCCGCAGGACTATAAAAGCCTTGAACGACAAACAAAGAGAGCTGTAGATTTGTACAACCAAGAACGCCCGCATCAATCTCTAGGTGGAATTAGCCCACTAGCATTTGAGCAAGCGCTTTTGAGATATCCACAAAATCCAGGGTTGCTAACAAAGAAAAAAGTAGCAAAAAAGAAAGGTGATGATGGTAATGATCTTATTTTAAAATCAACCTCTAAAACGGTCAACTGTTTTCAGGAATAGGTCACAGCTCCTTCTTTGAACCTTGAACTTCGTACCCGATAGCAATACTGCCTTTGTTGAAACCCGAATCCCAGCAAGAAACCTCTTCAACACAAAAGGGCCGCCTCGAATCATCGAAGCGGCCCATTGAATTCTTGTTGTGGTTATTTCTTAGTGCTGAACCACCAGCTTGCGAGTGACAACGCCATCACCAACAGCAATCTGCAAAGAATACACACCATTGCTGAGTGTATTCGTTTGTAATGGCAACCACTGCTGGCCGCTCAATGTGCCATAAGATTGTGTGGCAACCATACGTCCCATCATATCATATACGAGAACGTGGACATTCTGAACGTCTGCCAACTGGAGTGCCAGAGTAACCTGATCACCTGCTGGGTTTGGATAAACATCCAGTGACTCGAGTGCAATCGGCTCTTCATTTGATGACGCCAGACCATTGGCGATGGCCTCATCGAAGGTGAAGGTATTGGCATTGTTGATGTTTCCATTAGGCATAATCAGCATGCTCACAATATGCATGTTCTCTGTTTTCATGCCAGCTGGAACATTCCAGGTAAACTTGGCAATATGTGTCTCACCTGCAGCAACTGGAGTCGGCACACTACCTGCAAGCCCAGCCCAGCCGGCAGTGATCGTGCGGGCTACATGGTCATAAACCATTTGGGATGCAGGAACCGGGTTGGATAATAATTCAAAACCACCCATCTCACCCTGAGCACCACCAGAATAGTAATTGGATTGGTTGTAAGCAGCTGTCGTGCCTTTCACATCATCTTCAGTAACAACCATATTCAGGCGCCAGTTGCCAGATACTGAACCAGTAAACTCGGCACTAACCGTCATGGTTAACAATCCAGTAATCGGATCATATTCTGCACCGTTGACCAACTTGGCTTTTGCCGGGATAACCACGCGAGAAAAGAGGCTGTTTTCCAGAGCAGATGGATTGATCACAGAAGCACGATCAATAATCGCTCCCGGATAACCTGTAAATCCTGGGAATGCACCTACGCCAGCGTCGTAATCTGTAACCACCATCGGATCACCATTATGAACAGCAATTGGCACAAAATATTCAGGATATGAATGGGCCATAGAATCCATAAAGACAGCACCTCGAGGGCACCACCCACACCAAGTACCTGTTCCTTCTTCAGATACAACTTTCCGATCTGCAGCTGGAACAATGCCTGTAACGGTAACTTTCCGAACATCATTCTTGTCATTCTCGTCCACACCGCCATTGATATTGGACATTGTCACGGTAATGTCAGTTGCACCTTGGCTGGCTTGAAACTTCTTGGAATGAGCAAACGTGTATGTTTCCAGGCTATTCAGATTTAAACCCGTCAGATTGTCTGTATACTGATTGGTGCCGTCCTCCCAGGTTACATCTACACTGGTGATCGGGGTAATACCAAGATTCTTTAGCGTCATTTTCAACGCCTGAGATGCGCCTGCAATCGTTGTATTCTTGGTATTCAATGAAAAGAGTGATAGATCCAAAGTAGGTTGGACAAATGGCTCATAATCAAAGAACACATCATCAATATAGAAGGTCGATTGACCTGCTGAATTCAAAGGAAAAATATCAATTGATGCAATGCTGTTGTTTGGGTTGGAATAACTTCCGATAGATGTACCGTCTACAATTACTTCCCATACATTGTTCGTCAGGTCTATTTGGAAGACCAGATCAACCCATGTGTTAAAAGCGAAAGAGGTTGTTGCTTGAACAGTTCCTCCGGTTTCGACACGCATCGTGCCATCCTGGGTAAAGAAAACATCAGTTGCCCAAATCTGCCCAATTGTTGCAGTGGCTTGGAAGTTGAAATAAGCTCCTTTTCCTGATGCGACCCACATTTTCATACCATAAGTGAATGTGCCGTCAGTGTACTTTTGACCGAATGGTAAAACCAGGTCTGTAGGACCTCCAGTAGTTACCGTACTGACCAATTTGATAGACTTGGTTCCGCTATATGCCTGCTCTGTAGATACCTTGGCATCTTCAGATGACCCTGGATTGTTGCTCCAGGTCGTCCATTGTGGAGAGGATTGAGCCACCCAGGCTCCGTCTGTGTAAGATTCAAAGTCATCCGAAAAATCCTGGGCATAGAGCCCGCTGGATAGAACAGTGAACAAAGCGAATAAGAGTATACGTGTCTTCATAAAGAGAGATTTGATGAGAAGTTAACTACCAAAAATAACAAAATTGATGGAAGTACCCGTTGAAGAAGGAATGAAAATTAAAGAGTAACAATTATTATCTCATTCCTATTGTATTCAAATTTGCAAGCTCAATTCGAAATCCTCTTCCTCCCAGTTCTCCTTATCTTTCCGCCTATGGCAAAAACCATCCTTTCCTACAATCTGAATGGCATCCGTGCCGCACTCAACAAGGGCCTTATCGACTGGATCGATCAACATGACTTTGATGTGATCTGCATCCAGGAAACCAAGGCGCAATCCGATCAGGTGGACATGGCACCCTTCGTAGAGCGTGGCTATCACGCACATTGGCATTCCGCCGAAAAGAAAGGATACAGCGGTGTATTGACCCTCTCGCGGCAACAACCGGATCGGGTTCTCATCGGGATGGGTGTAGACGAATTCGATCGGGAAGGTCGTGTCATTCGCACCGATCTGGGTGATCTGACCATCCTCAACTGTTACTTCCCCAGTGGAACGACTGGCGATGTCCGCCAGGCAGTCAAAATGCGCTTCCTTGACAAGATGCTTGTCTGGGCCAACGAACTTAAAAAGACACGTCCCAACCTCCTCATTGTTGGCGATTACAATATCGCACACACAGAAATGGATATCCACGACCCCAAAGGCAACAAGAATTCCAGTGGTTTCCTCCCAGAAGAACGGGAGTGGATGACCCGCTGGTTCGACTCTGGTTTTGTCGATTCCTTCCGCCACGCACACCCCGACGAGGTGGCTTATAGCTGGTGGACCTTCCGCGCCAATGCCCGGGCTAACAACAAAGGTTGGCGGATCGACTACCAGTCGGTCTCACCCCCTCTCGCCGACAAGATCATCGATGCCGGCCACTTTCCAGATGCCCTGCACTCTGATCACTGCGGAGTGTGGTTGACATTGGATGTCTAACTGAAGTGAGATTTGTAGGACTCTTGACATTAAAGAACCAATTACTTACCTTTGGCGTTAGTATTGCAATGCATGAGTAGTGATTAAATCTTTCGGCGATAAGGAAACTGAGAAAGTTTGGAAAGGCACTTTTTCAAAAAAATTGCCACCTGAGATTCAGCATGTAGCTCGGAGAAAATTGAGAATGTTGAATAGCGCCCAAAAACTGGATGATCTCAGAATTCCCCCAGCAAACAGACTTGAAAAACTGATTGGCGATCTTGAGAATCATTACAGTATTCGAATCAATGTCCAATGGCGAATTGTCTTTTACTGGGATGGCATTGGAGTCATTGATGTGCAGATTGTTGATTACCATTAAACGAACATGAATCGTATCCCCAACATTCACCCCGGCGAAGTCCTGAAGGAGGAATTCCTCGACCCCATGGGCATCACAGCCTATCGGCTTTCCAAGGAAACCTTTCTTCCCCAAACAAGAATCAGCGAGATCATCAACAAGAAACGACGGATCACAGCTGATACAGCACTTCGTTTTGCCAAATTCTTTGGCACCAGCGCCAAATTCTGGCTTGGCCTCCAAACAGATTATGATCTAGAAGAAGAGCTTCTTCAACTCGATCAGGAATTGTCTGCTATCCATTGCTACACCGACAGTCCCGAATAGATCTGTTTTGTTAAACCCGTGAAATCCTGCACCCCTTCCTGATTGTTTCCGTTTAACCTGTGTTTTTCTGAATCCAAATCCTATGCGACTTCTCCTTTTTCTATTCCTTTTCGGTTTGAATACAACGTCATCTCTTGCCCAGGGGATCGACTTCTTTCACGGCACCTGGGAAGAAGCCAAAGAACTGGCTAAAAAAGAGGATAAACTCATCTTCATCGATGCCTTTGCCACCTGGTGTGGTCCTTGCAAACGCATGGCTAAGGATGCCTTTCCCAAAAAGGAGGTCGGCGATGTGTACAACCGATATTTCATCAATGTCAAACTGGACATGGAAAAGGGTGATGGTCTGGTGTTCCGGACGGAGTATCCCGTTTCTGCATTCCCGACATTGTATTTCATCGGCCCAGACGGGAAGGTTGTCCATCGGCAAGTAGGTGCACAAGGTGCCGAACAGCTGATTCGTCTGGCCCAGTTCGCCCTGGCCAAGGTGGACAATTCAGATGATTATGCAACACAATTTGACGCTGGTGATCACAATCCCGAGCTCACGCTCAGCTATATCACTGCCCTCAACAAAGCTGGAAAACCCAGTTTGAAGGTAGTCAATACCTACCTCGACGAACAGGAGAACATGGAGTCTCCCGAAAATCTCAAGATCATCTTCGAAGGGACGACGGAGGCAGATAGTCGTGTGTTCGACCTCCTGATCAAACACCGTTCTGCTATCGAATCCATGGTGGGCAAACAACGGGTGGCTGAACGGATCGAACTGGCCTGTTCTGCGACCTTGATGAAGGCCATTGAATTCAATGTGGCCTATCTTTTCGAATTGGTGAAAACCACCATGAAAACGCATGTTCCGGAACGTTCTTCCGACTTTGCTCTGGATGCCAACATGCAATTCTATAGCGGTGCAGCCGATATGCCCGCCTATTTCAAGGCTTGCGAAGCGTACGGGAAGGCCAAAGCAAAGTTAGACCCAATGGCAGTCAATGGTCTGGCAAATCGACTGCTCCAACAATATCCAGGAGAGCCCAATGGACTTAAGGTGGCTGCCAAGCTCGCCACACAGGCGGGCAAACAGGTAACCAGCTATGATCCCTTCCTGACCCTGGCACAAATCCTCAACAAACAAGGGAATGTAAAAAAGGCGAAAAAAGCGGCATTGATCGCTCGAAAACGGGCTGAAGGAGATGATCGTGTCATTCAGTATATCGACGCATTACTCGAGGAATTTTAATCCCTTTCAATGACCAACAGATCCACCATCAATTCCTTTATACTTTCATTCCTGACACTGCTAACGGCATCGAGCAGCTTCGCCCAAGGGATCGTTTTTCACGACGGTGACTGGCTGTCTGCCCTTGAAAAAGCGGGGCGGGAGAATAAACTGATTTTCATGGATGCCTACACCACCTGGTGTGGACCATGCAAAATGATGGACAAGCAAACCTTTGTCGATAGTGCGGTGGGTACCTTGTACAATGACCAGTTCATTAATGTAAAAATGAACATGG
>JAHEAU010000176.1 GCA_024642625.1 Lewinellaceae bacterium | reverse complement strand
CCCAATCACTTGGCATTACAACTATAATCGCATGGCCTCATTTAGGCAACCACCGCTCTACTCATCTTCTTCAAAAACTTGACTTTCAAAAAACAGAAATCATTGATGAAACAAATCCCGATCTTACTTTATTTCGGCTAACACAATAGATGTTGAAATAGAAAGATGTCCGGAGAGCCAAAAGGCCCAAATTGTCGACATGGGGCACAAAGCACTTTATATATATGAACTTTTATAACCATCGCTCCTGAGTCCAATTCATTGTATTCAACACTCGCATTGCAGGCCAATCAAAGCTGACTAGATCCAACCTTTGCTACCTTTAGTTCCTGCTGCAGGCGATCACATTTGTCCGTCGACGATCCGCATCCACTGCTGACCTGGTTTCATCTTATATTTACAGCCTACCGATTGTTCAAAATTTGAAACGCTTATATCCATGTTTACGTTCTTGCATTCTCTGTTGACATTTCTTCATCGCAAAAAATTGAAATACCCCACCACCAAGTTTGCTGGCTTCAGCGTCCTGACCGTATCCTTATTCCTGGGTTTGACTACCCAGAAAGCAAATGCACAGCTTGATTGCAGCAGTGCTGTACCAATTGTCATTGGCACGACGTATCAAGGAAACACAACTGGCGGAAACAGCAAGGTATCAACTTACAATAATGATCCCTGGTGGCAACTGACTGGTCCGGAAGTAGTCCACGAGCTGGACTGGCCTGGTGGCGATATCCTGATTAAACTCAGTAATAAATCTGCAGCACTGGACCTCATCCTCGTAAAATCTTGCGATGCCAACGATTTTGTGTATTCCGGAGGTGGAAATTCTGGAACATCCGATTCCTATATCCAGATCTACCTGGATCAAGGCTCTTACTTTATTATCGTAGATGGCTGGCAACAAGCCAAGGGTGGCTACGACTTATTTGTCCGACAGAATATTTCTGTCAATATGAACGGTGTGAACCGCACCTTCTTTCTTGTGGATGGCACCGTGTACGAACAGGTTGGACAAAACCAGAATATCATCGCTACTAATGTTGAGGCAATTCATAAATACTGGGGTTATGTGACCAACAGTACGTCCGGCGCAGGGCAAGACCAAAATGGCTTGGCCATTAAACTTGTCGGTCAAGAAAAACCCAGGATATTTCTGAACGAGAATATCGATACAGAATACTTAAAGCAAAAACTATTCTGCCAACAAAATACTCTTTCTCTCTACGGCGACCTTGTTTTTGATGGAAATGAACAGATCCTTACAGACTGTGATATCCTCCGGTGCGAAAACGGTTACACCCTGGCCCATCAACAAAATGGTCAGATCAAACTGTACACCCCCGCCAGTAGTAACACATGGTTAGATATCCGTCAAATCATCACAGTCGATTCTGTGTCATATTTTATTCGACAGGATGACAAAACGGTTTGGGCATTAACCGGAACAGCGGACCAGGCTACCATGATTGGCATCAATGCACGGCTATTGCAAGACAATGACAATCAATTGATCAATATTGACGAACTGGGGAATTATAAAAGATGGGATGGTATGTCCTGGTCCGACCTGACACCTCAATATATAAACGTGAGTCCAGAGATGACCGATGAAGGGTTCTGGTGTTTTATCCAGGCAAAACCACTTCTGGAAAGTGGCACCAATGTCAATATCAATCACAAAAAAGGACTCACCTTCAATAGCAATGGCGACATGCAAATGGAGCTGATTCCGACAACCGGCAATTGCGAGCGATTCCTCTGGAGAACCAGTGATATCGGAGGCGGAAAGCGGCTGTTGATCAATAAATCCAAAGGATTGAACAACCCACTCTTGATGTCAACCAATGGTACTCCAACGTTCGACATTGGTCAGGGTGCCGAAGAATGGAGCATCACTTACGCAGATCAGGTCAGATTCGGTACGAATGCCTTTCATATCCTCGGGGCTAATTCAACCAAAGCATTATCCTATGTCAATGATGTTCAGTCTGACATTCCTGTATTCGGCAGTCCGGATCAAACCTGGGTCTTTCAGTTCAACCAGTTAGCCAAAGATTACTTTTTACCACTGCCGACAAAGACCAATCTGGAAATGTATTACACAGATAATCCAAACTTCAATCTGAATAATGATGCAGATGCTATTCTGGAAACCTATAACAAGTTTTTAAAAGCGGCAAATGGCGTTACCTTCTTTGCCACCAATACAAGCAGTGACTGGGTCATTGTCAATTATTATTTCATCATCAATAACATGATGAATGCCGTCAACTCACCCAAACCCTCAGATCCGAACGTCAATCCGAATTTGATCAATACGCTTTCGGCAATGAAGGGACGAAGCCTTGTTTTAATCAATAAAAATGATTTGAATACGGTTGTGCCCAATCATTATTTCACTCAGGGATTCAATTCCTTCAGTGTAGCCAGTTTGCGAGGTTCTTCAGGATATAATGCGTATCGCAAATGGATATTGGTATCGGAAGAACTGACCTGTAAAACAGGAATTGTTAATCGCCCGTTGGATACTGCCTTCAGAAGGTATGATCATGGGGTTCACGAATTTGGGCATGCCTTACAGGAATTGTGTAACTGGATTGCCATTGTCGATGCCAATAATATGTGCGATGCAGAGCAAGGTAAAAGTTCCGAGTGTTTTTGCTATGATATGCAATACTGGTTCAACAGCAGTGGTAACAGCAATACGTATCCAGGATTGAGGGCCAATAAATGGTGGCAATCGCCTTCCATTTCCAGCGCTCAGAGAGCTGCATTTATGGAAAAAATATTTAATAAGGAAAACACCTGGATGCCGCCAAAGGATCTCAGATACGATGGGTACAATCCGTCAGGACCTACGGTGGAATCAACACCTACTGGAATACATCGAATTGAGTCAAGTAAACTGCAGGCGTATCCCAATCCATCGAAAGGATATTTGACACTGGACATCCCGAACGATATTCATCCGCATTTCATGGTGATTCAAAATGTAACAGGTCAGGTCATCCATCGGCAACCGATCCAGACGGGCCCGAATCTTATTGATGTTCATCATCTTGAAGCGGGCATCTATTTTATCCAGGTAAATACAGAGCAAGGCAGTGTGTTCAGACGAATTGTAATCCAATGATGCTGATATTGAAAAGACCCGATACGGATATACATATCTCTTCTGCCAAACCAATTTTCTCATCCCTCTGACCGAATTCCATATCGCACTTCTACAAAATGAACCGATCCGACTCCAGGAATACGGGGTCGGTCTATTCCAAATAGCGGAGACGAAATCAGCATGGAAGAAGATCCTGAAAAAGAACTATGTCCATGTTGATGATTCGCTTGCCTCATCTGCAACGTTGATTCATGGTGGCGAATTGATTCAGATTTTCATTCCTGATGAGGACCCACCTAAAAAACAACTAGTCTTTCCAATTCAGGTCCTCTTTGAAGATGAATATCTGGCAGCAATCCATAAACCTGCCGGTATCCTGGTGAGCGGCAACAGCTTCAAGACTGTCCGAAATGCACTCTCACAAAATCTTCAGAGAAGTTGCCTGCCAGATGCTTGCGCCCCACAGCCTGTGCATCGTTTGGATTACCCAACGACAGGTATTCTGTTGATCGGTAAAACGAGCAGCAGTATTCGGGATCTGAATAAACAGTTTGCAGATAATGAAATTATAAAGGCTTACTACGCTGTGACGATTGGGGATATGCCAGCAAAAGGCGAAATTAGTTCTGAAATTGACGACAAGCATGCGCAGTCAAATTATACCGTTATCCAAACAGTTCCTTCTCGTCGATTTGGCACCTTGAATCTCGTTTTACTCACCCCTCAAACCGGGCGGAGACATCAGTTACGTATTCATCTTTCCAGTATTGGACATCCGATCCTGGGTGATCAAAAATATAGGGAAGAAAATTTGGTACTAAAGGGCAAAGGCCTGTATTTGCATGCATTCTCCCTTACCTTTACCCACCCATTTACAGGCGAAAAGATCTACCAGGAAGATCCCTTGCCTGTGCGGTTTGAAAAAATATTTGGTCCGATCCAGCATGTCAACGCACCCTAGTCCAATGGAAAATATCCTTTTTACCCTGAAAGAGAAATCAGAATTCATTGAATTATTAAAACTACTGAAAATTCAGGGTCTGGCACAGACCGGAGGTCATGCCAAAATAATGGTGGAAGAAGGCCTCATCATTGTCAATGGAGAACAGGAATTTCGGAAAAGAAGGAAGTTGAGACCCGGTGATAAAATCGAGGTTGAAGGCGTAATCATTCAGATTAACGCATAATTTCTTGCTAGACATGTGAAAATAAAAACGACACTTCTCCTTGACTTTTCGACTTCAAACTCATCAACTATTTCGCTATATAAACTGTCTTCCGATTGACAAAAGCGAGCATGCCATCTTCAGCCAATTCCCTTCCATAGCCTGACTTTTTTGAACCACCAAATGGAAGACGTGGGTCGGATTTCACCAACTCATTGACGAAATAGGCACCGTCGCTAACCTCACCGGCCATAGCCATAGCCTTTTCAGGGTTGGTTGTACAAACCGTGACACCCAATCCATAACTGGAAAGCTCAGAAAGGCGGAACGCCTCCTCAATGGAGTGGACCCGAGTCATCGCTGCAAGAGGACCAAACGTCTCTTCATCAAAAGCCGGCATACCCGGTTTAACCTCACCGAGTATGGTCGGTTCATGAAAACACCCATTTTGTTTCCCGCCAAGTACTAATCGAGCACCTTTGGTCACAGATTGATGAATCTGCTGGTTCAGCTGGTCGGCAAGATCCTTCCGTGCGAGAGTCCCGATTTTAGTCTTCTCATCCATCGGATCACCTGATGTTAACGCTACCACCTCTTTGGAGAAACGTTCGACAAACTCATCGTAAATGTCATCCATCAGGAGGAATCGTTTGGCTGCTATACAACTCTGTCCAGCATTCAACATCCGCGCTGTGACTCCAGTATGAACTGCCTTTTCAATATCTGCATCCGACCAGACAATAAACGCGTTATTGCCGCCCAATTCCATTATAGAACGCTTGATATACTTCCCGGCCAAAGCAGCAACTGCCGATCCTGCCCGTTCACTTCCCGTCAATGTCACTGCCTGGACTGCATCATGTGCGATGATCCGCTCCGTCTGATCGTGATGAACAATTAAATTCTGAAAAACACCTTTTGGAAAGCCTGCCTTGTCAAATACATCCTCAATCATTTTGGCGCAACCAAAGACATTAGGGGCATGTTTGAGCAGGCCCGTATTTCCGGCAATTAATGTAGGTGCAGCAAAACGGAAAACTTGCCAAAATGGAAAATTCCAGGGCATAATGGCGAGCACAGCACCAATCGGATCATGACGTACAAACGTTGTTTGGTCGCCAGTCTCAATTTGTTGATTGGCCAAAAATAATTCTGCGTTGTCTGCATAATAATCACAAACCCAGGCACATTTGTTTATTTCTGCGCGGGATTCCTGGATGGGTTTTCCCATTTCAAGTGTAATCATTCGGGCATATTCTTCAATGTGATCTCTTAATACCTGCCCTGCCTTGACCATCATGTCGGATCGTTGCTTTACAGATTGCTTCCGCCAGCGCAAAAAAGTATCGTGCGATAACGTCAGCTTGTACTCAAGCTCCACCATAGTGAGCCCGAGATAAGTATTGACAATTTTTCCATTGTATGGATTGACACTCGTGAAGTTCATTACTACCGGATAGTTTACGAAGAGATTGAGCAATGCTATACTAACAATTGAGCTGGTTCCCCTTCTCAGGTGCTATGAAGGCGTTTCTATCTCTATATAGCTCTTAAAGATGGCATTTTACATTTGAAATATGGCGAATTGACTTCCATACGTGTACAAAATTGCATCTTTTAACCAATAGTTTCCCTTACCATATTCAGTAACAAAAAGAGAACAAGGATTGACCTCAATAAACTTAAATCGATAAAATATAATACACCAACCCATGAATTCACTTGTTTCATGCATACCTGATTTATGTATGATTCAGCATACGTCACGTCCTGATTTGATTGACAACATGATACTTCATCCAAACACATTATACATTAGTTATGCTCTCACCAAAAATTAGCTTGTCTATATGGATCACTAACCAATTATATCCAATCATCAGTTCGATCCAATTTGTTACTATTGCTTACATAGAATACATACCTTCAATCCAGGATATAAAAAATCCGATTAGCCTATTGTCGATGTGCATTAGGTGCTCCAGAAAAACCTCCAAATTAACCTCGATGCTTGGTTTACGAACTACCATTTATAGAGTGAAGAATCTTCTACAATCCAAAATCTGGTTTAAAGAAGCATTACAAACTGCCCCGTATTTTAACAAATCATTTTATGTCGGTTTCAATTTTGGTAGTAGTGAGTTGAGATTGATCCCAGAAGAGAACCCGTTGGTGATCAAACCGACAACGTTTTGACCTATAGGGGGGTGGACAATATTGAACAAGAATTCAATTGTCTGCTCCACTTAAATACCAAAGAAAACAAAACATCAAACAATGCCAGTGGTGAACTGACTATTGCCACAGTTCACGTACCTTCAGGTAACGACGTTATACTCGGTTTAAATCCGGAATTCGAGTTATCGGATTAGCAAAACAAAATCATTCTCCAGATGAATCGACTAAATAAATTTTTATTGATACTTGGCATTGCCGGGCTCATTCTTTGCGGATTTGTTTTTTACGTCTTTTATTCAACCGGATATTTTCGGGAGATCGAACCACAAATTCCAGGGGAAGTCATTCAATCGATCAATTTGCCAGGTGTCGAGGATATGCAAGTAAGCTATAAGGACAGCTTCTTGCTCCTAACATCGGATGATCGCGCAGCCAGAAGAGATGGCCATGCTCGGCAAGGACACATTTACCTGATTGATTTGAAAGACACTACCTTTTTCCCGATTTGTCTGACAAACGATCTGAATATCCCATTCTACCCACATGGCATTAACATGTTTCGCCAGGGTCACAAGAGCTATCGCGTATTTGTCATCAACCATGCCGGAGAGGAGGAATCCATTGAAGTATTTGACCTGATCGACACGACTTTGATGCACTTAACCAGTCTCAAGGACGAATCATTGGTCCATCCCAATGACATTGTCGCTCTAGATGCCGAACGCTTCTATGTTACCAATGACCATCGATATCTGACCGGATGGCAAAGGCTTGCAGAAGATTATCTGGGATTAGCACTATCCAATGTGGTCTATTATGATGGCGCGAATTGGCAGGAGGTCGCAAATCAAATTGCATATGCCAACGGAATCAATTACGATATGAAGCAAAATTTATTATTTGTAGCTTCTCCCCGTCATTTTTTGATCAAGGTCTATCACATCGAATTCGATCGTTCATTGACATGGATTGAAGATATCCCTTGTCAGACTGGGGTGGACAATATTGAATTTGACCAAAATGGCAAGTTATGGATTGGTTGTCATCCAAGTTTGCTCACCTTCGCAGCCTATGCAAAAGGTAAAAAGCCCTTATCTCCTTCAGAAATCATCTCAATAGAATACAGAGGCAAGGGGAATTATTCACAAGAATCTGTTTTTCTGGATGATGGACAACTCATATCAGCTGCTACTGTGGCTTCAGTGTTTGGGAAGTGGCTATTTATTGGAAATGTAATGGATAATCATTTTCTCATTTT
>JAHEAU010000175.1 GCA_024642625.1 Lewinellaceae bacterium | reverse complement strand
TGACGGATAATCACATAATGAATAAACTATACCCCCTGTTTTTTCTGTTGCTTCCAACCTGGATTTTCGCTCAGGATTTTACCTCCTCATTGAATCAATGGAAGCTGGAGAGTTTTGGTGATTTTGGATCAGGATCAACATACCAAGTCCGATTTGATGGAGACACCATGATCAATGGCACCAAATATCGAATTTTAAACAGGTGGAATACACAATCAAATACCTGGATTCCGATAGAAGGTCGGTATTGGCGTGATGGATCTGATTCAGAAGTCTATTTTTTATCCTATAACCCCTTCAATGGCTATGAGGAAAAGTTGAGGTATGCATTTAACGTGTCAAAGGGGGATACATTGATCGTTTCTGATCAGGAAGTAGTAGTTGATTGGATCTCGATTGTGAAACAATATGAAGACACTGTCAGGGTTGTCTATATCCACAATCTGATTGATTCAACTCAAACCAATATTTGGATGCAGGGCGGAGGAGCCGTGTTTTCTCCTTTTACAGATGAATTTGATTTTTATAATAACAGTTTTGGTGAGAATCTTGAATGTTATTGGCGAAATGATACATTGAGAATGAGTTATTCCAACGACGATTGTGAAGAAGGCCTGGTCTCCATCTTGTCGAATACAACATCACTATCCCTGGACCTTTGGCCAAATCCAGCGACCACATTTGTGACAGTAACCTTGCCCGAAAATTGGAACCAATTCAAACAGGCCAGATATCAACTCATTCAGTCAGATGGCAGAATCATTGATGAACAAAAAGTCCAACTGACTGAAGATAAATTGACTTTTTATATTCCATCTGGAATATCAGGTGTGCATATTGTAAGACTGCTCTCTGATGAAGGTCATATGGCAAATGGGATCATCCTGATCAATTAAGTGGGCTAACGCATTCCAGGCAAGTCCAGATAATCACTGTATTATTGCTTAGACAAGTTCAATAAGAGTATCTCTAGGATGATCTGAACGGACCCATTGATTTGATTGGTATTGTTGTTTTTCTAGTCCTGGAATTCGCAAAATGGTCGCCATTCCATATCCCCTCCCATTCCCTTATCTTTGCACCATGAAGCTGTTCTGCCATCTCTTCGCACTGTACCTGCTCGCTCTGGCGTGTGTGCCGTGCAATGATGGTGACCATGATCATCAGGATGAGGCGGATCACACTTCCATCGAGATGACTGGAGATGCATCCGATCACAGTCATTCCGATTGCGCAGATTTTTGCAGCCCCTTCTGCCAATGCAGCTGCTGCGGTACAGTGACCATCACATCAGATGTAGAAGAGCTGCCTACCAGCCTGCCTGTTTTTGCTTATCATTCGGCTGGCTTTCTTTTTCAGTCGCCCAGCACCTCGGCCCATCATCAGGCACTCGATCGCCCGCCTATCTCCTAGTCGAGTTTTTCTTGAGGATTACTATGCCCGCTGGTCATTGACCATCGGCAGAAAAGCTGTACGTTTTTGACTGTCTGCACGACAGTCAGCATCAGTGATCCAAAGCATTTTCTTCTTTCAGAACTCAGAAAATAGTCGAGGGAGAATTCATTTTCGACTTGACTCAACGGACCAATATGTTGAATCATATCATTTATTTCTCCATCAAGAACAAGCCGGTCATCTTGCTGATGACAGCCTTCCTGGTGGTCTGGGGAATCTGGAGCGCCACCCGCCTTCCCGTGGATGCCGTGCCGGATATCACCAATAATCAAGTGCAGATTCTGACTATCTGCCCAACCCTGGCAGCTCAGGAGGTGGAACAATTTGTTACGTACCCGATCGAGCAATCGGTAGCCAATCTTCCTCAACTGGAAGAGTTGCGCTCTATCTCTCGCTTTGGGCTTTCCGTTGTCACCATCGTCTTTGAAGATGATGTCGATGTCTGGTTTGCCCGGCAGATCGTCGGGGAGCGCATTCGCGAAGCGGAAGAGTTGATCCCCGATGGCATCGGTAAACCGGAACTCGCACCCGTCTCCACCGGACTGGGCGAAATCTACCAATATGTCATCCACCCCAAACCAGGGAGCGAAGACAAGTACACCGGGATGGATCTCCGCACCATGCAGGACTGGATCGTCGCTCGTCAATTATACGGGACACCCGGTATCGCAGAAGTCAACAGTTTTGGTGGTAACCTCAAGCAATATGAAGTGGCCGTCAATCCTGATCGGCTGCGCGCCATGGAGGTCACGATTCCGGAAATATTCAGTGCCCTCAAAAACAACAACGAAAACACAGGTGGAGCCTATATCGATAAAAAGCCCAATGCCTGGTTTATCAGGGGGATTGGACTCGTCACCTCACTAGAGGATATTCGAAATATCATTGTCAAACTCTCCCCGAACGGCATCCCGGTTCTGATCAACGATGTTGCTGAAGTCCGTTTTGGAAGTGCGGTACGTTATGGGGCCTTGACCTATAATGGCGATAAAGAAGCCGTGGGAGGCATGGTCATGATGCTGAAAGGTGCCAACAGTGCCGATGTCGTGAAACGGGTAAAAGAAAAGATGATCACCATCCAGCGGTCTCTGCCGGATGATGTGATCATCGAGCCCTTTCTGGACCGGACCAACCTGGTGAGTCGAGCCATTTCTACTGTCGAAAAGAACCTCATCGAAGGTGCACTCATCGTCATTTTTGTCCTGGTCGTCTTCCTTGGAAATTTGCGAGCCGGCATGATCGTTGCCAGCGCCATCCCTTTGTCCATGCTCTTTGCCCTGGGCATGATGAACGTTTTTGGTGTGAGCGCTAATTTGATGTCTCTTGGCGCAATCGACTTTGGTCTGATCGTCGATGGAGCGGTCATCATTGTAGAAGCAACACTACATCATCTTGGATTACGGCGACTTGGTCGACGATTCACCCAGGATGAAATGGATGAAGAGGTCTTCCAAAGCGCCTCCAAGATCCGGAACAGCGCCGCCTTTGGCGAGATTATTATCCTGGTGGTTTATATCCCCATTTTGACCCTGGTAGGTATCGAGGGCAAGATGTTCACTCCGATGGCCCAAACTGTGGGCTTTGCCATCCTGGGTGCATTGCTCCTGTCAATCACCTATATCCCGATGATGTGTGCCCGGTTCTTGCCCAAGCAGATGCCGGAAGGGGAGACGTTTTCAGATCGGCTAATGGCATTTTTCCAGCGGCTATATACACCTTCACTTGACTTTGCCATTCGATTCAAAAGAATGACGATCGGATTGACCATCAGTCTTTTCCTGCTGAGCCTGTTCCTCTTTTCCCGCATAGGCGGCGAATTTATCCCCCAGTTGGAAGAAGGTGATTATGCCTTTCATTGTATTCTCCCTATGGGTTCTTCCCTGTCGCAAAGTATCGAGACTTCCATGCAGGCGCAACGGTTGCTCAAGTCATTTCCGGAGGTAAAAATGGTCGTCGGAAAAACGGGGAGTGCCGAGGTGCCAACTGATCCCATGTCGCCGGAAGCGACAGATATGATGATCATTCTCAAAGACAAATCCGAGTGGACGACTACTGATGATTACCAGGAGTTAGCCCGACTCATGCTGAAGAAGCTGGAGACAATTCCGGGAATTTTCTTTGAAGCCAATCAACCCATCCAGATGCGATTTAATGAATTGATGACCGGCATTCGACAGGATGTTGCTGTTAAAATCTTTGGCGAAAATATCGACACCCTAGGGGCTCTTGCACCTCGGATCGCTGAGGTCATTCGGACTGTTCAAGGGATCAGTGCTCCTCAGACAGAACAAACCATCGGCCTTCCACAAATCACCATAAAATACGACCGCAACAGGCTGGCCAACTATGGGATTAGTGTAGAAGATGTCAACCATACGGTAAGCACTGCTTTTGCAGGAGAGAAGGCAGGCGTTGTATTCGAAAACGAGCGTCGTTTCGATCTGGTCGTCCGGCTCGACAGTACACACCGTGCCTCCTTTGATGATGTTGGTGATCTGTATGTACCAACGCCATCTGGCAATCAGATCCCCTTGGATCAGGTAGCGACTGTGAGTTTTCAACAGGGACCTGCTCAAATTAGTCGGGACGATGGCAAGCGCCGAATCGTGATCGGATTTAATGTAGAGGACCGGGATGTCCAGTCAGTAGTCCGCGAGATCCAGGACAAGCTGAATATGCAGGTCACGCTTCCACCGGGCTATTATTATACATTTGGAGGAACTTTTGAAAACCTGGAAAAGGCCAATGCCCGACTCCGCATTGCCGTTCCGATCGCTCTCGCCCTCATTTTCCTTCTCCTCTATTTTACCTTTCATTCGGTCAAGATGGCGGCATTGATTTTTACAGCCATTCCGATGAGTGCAATCGGAGGGGTCTTCGCACTGCTCATTCGGGGGATGCCATTTTCTATCTCAGCTGGCGTTGGCTTTATTGCCTTATTCGGTGTAGCCGTGCTAAATGGTATCGTGTTGATCGCCACCTTCAACCAATTAAAAAATGAGGGTGTCACGGACGTTCTTCAGCGTGTGATCCAAGGCACTCAAATTCGACTTCGACCCGTGTTGATGACGGCTATGGTGGCCTCCTTCGGGTTTCTGCCCATGGCCTTATCGACCGGTGCTGGCGCCGAGGTACAAAAGCCGCTGGCTACCGTGGTGATCGGTGGATTAATCACAGCTACCTTCCTCACATTGGTAGTCCTGCCCCTCTTTTATCTCATCCTTGCAGACAGGCCATTGAAGAATATTATACGAAAAAGGGCATTATCTATTATCCTTCTTTTCCTCAGTCTTTCAGGGATGGGCATCCATGCTCAACCCGATCAACGTCTTCCCCTGGAAGAAGTGATTCAGAAGGCGAAAGCAGGTAACCTCAATATCCAGGTGGGTCAGCTTGATGTGTTGAAAAACCGGGCTTTGGTGGGCACATGGCTAGATCTACCCAAAACCGGAGTGTTTGTTGAGAATGAGGATATCCTGCCCAATAATGCAAAGGGAATACTGAAAATTGGATTATCACAAAGTATGGCAACTCCAGGACTTTATCAAGCACGCAAGAGACAGTTGGAGCAGCAGGTTCACCTCGCTGAATCGCGACGTTCTCTTACAGAAGCTCAGCTGGTCCGAGATGTTCAGTCGACCTATTATCAGATGTGGTATTTGGAAAACAAGGCAGAATTATTTCAGGCCCTCGATAGTTTATATAGTGTGATGTCAGAAGCAACCAGGGTGCGCATTCGATCCGGAGACGGTCCTGTGCTTGATCAACTTGCTGCTGAAACCCGAGCCAGGGAAATTCAAATGATCCGCAGACAGCTGGATCACGATCTGGCGATGGAGCAGGAATCCCTGATGTTGGCCATGAATTCAAGTGATGCTATTCGGCCCCAGAAAATGGCACTCATCCGAATTCCAACTCCAGAGGGTATATTGCCGGGAAGTCATCCATTGATTGAGCAGCGGCAGGCGTCGGTCCAATTGGCCGAGACTGGGATAAAGGTGCAAAAGAGCGCATTGCTGCCTGAATATAGTGGCCGGGTTTTTACCCAAAGATTGTACGGGGTCGACCCCCCTTTTTCAGGGTTTTCACTGACGATTGGTGTACCGCTGGCCAGTAAACCCCAACGACAACGTATTGAAGCTGCACGGATCGATTACCAGATTGAAACCCTGGTTTTGCAAGGTGCGATTCGCGAGCATTCTTCCGCATTGATCCAGGCTCGTGAACGGATGCTGCGTTCAGAACAGGCGCTTCTTTTTTATGAAGAAGATGGACTGAACCAATCCAGGGCAATCCAGAATGCGGCAAAACTTGCTTTTGAGGCAGGCGATATCAGCTTTGCTGATTGGATGCAATTTGTCACCCAGGCAGTCCTGCTGAAACAAAACTATTTGGAAGCACTGAATGATTACAACCAATCCGTGATCCAATACAATTACCTACTCCAATCCAATTAAAACCAATTCTGGGCAGAATAGCCTGGGTGAAAAATATAGGAAGAATGAACTATTCGATCTCTTTTATACTGGGTACCTGCCTCATGTTTGCCGCTTGTAAGCAGGGCGGTGAAGACCATGCTCACGACAGTGCATTCAGTCATAGTCATGGTCCATCTGTGGATGCCAGTGAGGTTGGTCATATGGAAACCACTGTTGGACTCACCGTGGAGCAAATGAAAAGTATCGATTTGCATGTAAGTGAAATCGAGCAGCGGAATCTGACTTCAAGTATTAAGGCAAATGGTTTGCTGAATGTCCCCAGTCAGAATAAAGCAGCGATCAACAGTTTGTATAATGGGGTGGTTGAAAAAATTTATGTCCGCCCGGGAAGTGCCGTGTCCGCTGGTCAGGCAATTGTCAACCTGATCAATCCGGACATTATCTCTCTTCAGGAAGAATATCTTTCCCTTGTCCCGAAGATCACGATGGCCCAGACAGATTTGCAACGCCAGAAAGATCTGATCGCAGGACAGGCAGGGGCAGTTAAACATGTCCAAGCTGCTGAAGCAACTTTAGAGGAGTTGAGGATACGAAGAGCAGCTTTGGGTCGTCAATTGACCTTGATGGGTATTGGAATTGACAAGTTGACAACGGATAATCTGTCTTCAAGGATTGTCGTTCGCTCACCGATTCGAGGTACTGTGGGAAATGTCCTGGTTAACATGGGCGCACATGTTGGACCTGCTACACTCGTGGCAGATGTCATCGATAATGCCCAGTTGCATTTGGATCTATATGTCTATGAAAAGGATCTGCCGTACGTGAAAAAAGGACAGTCGATTACCTTTATTCTGACCAACCAACCGGGTCGCAGTTATCAGGCTGAAGTCTTTTCCATCGGTACCACGTTTGAAAATGAGACCAAGGCCATTGCAGTGCATTGTGAGGTCAATGGGAATATCAAGGGCCTGATCGAAGGAATGAGTGTAACGGCGCAATTAAATGTCAGTGATGAACGTGTATCGGCATTGCCCTCTGAAGCCATTGTCAATCATGATGGACACGACTATGTTTTTCTGGTTATAAAAGAAGAACCACATCATGGTCATGAAGGGGATGCTCATACCCACAGTCATGCTGCGGATGCCTTTTTCTTCGAGCGTATCCCTGTAAAAAAAGGCCCGAGTGAATTGGGATATACAGGGGTGACACTATTATCCGAAGTGCCGACCGATGCGAAGTTTGTGACGAAGGGTGGGTTCTTTTTATTGTCAAAAATGACGAACGCTGGAGAAGCACATCAGCATTGATTTATTGGTTACCTCTAACCTGGAATCACTTGAAAGTTCAAGTGTAAAACCGTTTAGAGAAAGCACCAAAATTCAAATCTCAAAAAACAAATAAATCCCAAATTCAAAAAATCCAAACTACATTTATTCTTCAGGTCCCATGGCACGCCAATCCAGCCACCATACAAGGAGATAGATAAACACTGGCGCGACGATGATGGTGATCCATGGATCAAAAATGAGGTCCTTTCTCAGGAAGAATAAACCGCTTATTCCAAAAAACGTGATCAGAGGACCAAATAATTCATTTGGCCAGGCTACCCAAATGCCGACCATCGTACAAACTGGAAAAAATAAGAACACGATGATATCCTGGGTAGAATGAAAACTGGAAAGAAATGGAATCTCCGGGTTGATCAAATGGCCCAAAATCATAAGCAGGAGAAATGCCACACTCAAAGACCCCCAGATCCTGGCCGTCCAACGTAAAAAATCAATGGCTTCACTCTTCATCATTCTGTCTTCAGGAACGGTGTTTCAATGGGAACAACTTGATGTGGCGAAGATAAAGGTTTCTGCTTGTGAGATTCATCA
>JAHEAU010000174.1 GCA_024642625.1 Lewinellaceae bacterium | reverse complement strand
ATGGCGTTATCATTAATGAATTTGGCCATGTGGAAGGGTTGGTGACGATCAATGATCTGCTTGTTGCCCTTGTCGGTGCCGCCGGCGATTTTGAGGATGAATCGCCTGGTTTTGTCGAACGTGAGGATGGCTCCTGGTTGGTGGATGGGCAATATCCGTTAGCCGAGTTTTTCCGTCGATTTGATCTGGATGAATTTATCGTTGATTATCCCTTCAATACCTTGGGTGGACTGATCCTCCATGAAATGAACCGGGTACCCCAGCCGGGCGAGGTGATCTCCTGGCACAATTACTCCATCGAAATCGTCGATATGGATCGCGCACGAATCGACAAAGTCATTGTCAAAGAAAATACCGAGTAATCCTTCTTCAATTCATCTTTCTTAGTTGTCAAGCAGGATCATTCATCTGATCAGATCGGCTCAAACCGCGCCTGGAAAAAGCGGAGGTAGGTCGGTTCATACACCATCTGCATCCCCTTGATCTTTGATCGACGATTATATACGCGCATTACGGATTCGGCAATGACATCCATATGAGCCTGGGTGTACACTCGTCTTGGGATGGTCAGACGGACCAGTTCCAATTTGGGAAATCGATTTTCACCGGTGATGGGGTCGCGACCAGCTGAAACAACACCTCGTTCCATAGCCCGGATACCCGCATCGATATACAACTGTGCAGCCAGAGTTTGTGCCGGAAATTGATCTTGTGGAATATGAGGCAGGATTCTACGGGCATCGAGGAATACTCCGTGTGAACCAATCGGTTGCACGATAGGAATACCGGCCTCGATCAAGCGTTGACCCAGGTATTCCACCTGGCCAACCCGGGCATGTATGTGATTCTGGTCGACAGATTCTTTGATACCGATAGCCATGGCTTCCATATCACGACCGGCCAATCCTCCATAGGTATGCAGACCTTCATAAACGACGACCAGATTGCGCGCTTCTTCAAAAACTTCCCATTCATTTAGGGCCAGAAATCCACCAATATTCACAAGGGCATCCTTTTTGGCACTCATGGTTGCACCGTCGGTCAGATCGCAGATTTCCCGGACGATTCGGGCAATGCTTTTGCGTTTAAATCCGGGCTCGCGTTGTTGGATGAAATAGGCATTTTCAGCCACCCGAGTCATATCATGGATGATCCGGATTCCGTGTTTGGAAGTGAGCTCTCTGACTTGGCGCAGATTGTCCATTGAAATAGGTTGACCACCGGCCATGTTGACTGTTGTCGCGATACAGACATAAGGAATCTTCGCTGCACCATGATGATTTATCAGTGATTCCAGTTTGGCCAGGTCAACATTGCCCTTAAACGGATGTAAACTTTCAGCATCATGAGCCTCATCGATAATGATATCCCGAAATTGACCTCCTGCAAGTTCTTGATGCAAACGGGTGGTCGTGAAGTACATGTTACCCGGAATGATATCCCCTTTTTTGATGAGAATGGAGGAGATCAGATGTTCAGCACCCCGCCCTTGATGAGTGGGTACCAGGTATTTATACCCATACGTGTCCTTGACAGATTTCTCCAGATTGTAATAATTCCGGCTTCCGGCATATGCCTCATCACCACGCATCATACCTGCCCATTGGACATCGCTCATGGCGGAGGTTCCTGAATCTGTCAACAGATCAATATAGACATCTTCAGATTTGAGTAGAAATGTGTTGAAACCTGCTTCTTTAATCACTTTTTTTCGCCGTTGCGGGGTGGTCATTTTGAGTAATTCCACCATTTTAATTTTGTAGGGCTCTGCCCAGGAACTCCGGCTACTCATGGTCAATGATCTGGTTTTAGACGTGTCAAATGTATCCGGATCACATATGCCACGAGTTGATTTGAATCATCTGAAGGTGTAGCTTCAATCATCCAAGTCGATCTTCACTAGTCAACCTGTTAGTAGCGTGGTGAATCCTTACATTTGGTGAATATTTCACCGTGGGTATGAATTTTGTAGTAAGACGATTATCAAAAAAATGGTTCAGAAGATGAAACGTAGGCTTACCAATCACATCATGTCTATTTTGACATTTATTGCGCTCACGCTTTTGGTAGGTTTTACGATGCAATCCTGCCAGGATGAAGCTCCATCAATTACCAAAATGAATGTTGAACCAGAAGGCACTCCAGCTTCGGTTTGGCTTCAGAAGGATACAACGAAAATCAAGTTAATCGATTCCTTGGTCGGTGTGACAAAAGAGCGAATATACAAGGATAAGACAGCGAAGAAAATGTCCATTTATTTTGACGACGCACCTGTAGATTCAGCTGAAGTCAGTATTTATAAAGGAGAATTAATCAATGTAAGTTATCGGTATTTTGATCCTGCTGCTGAGGTTTGGAACGACTGTTTTCTTAAGGATGGGAAATTGTTTTTCATGCGTCATAGAGAATGGAACAAACGCCCTGAAGCCCATAGTGCAAGAGAAATCTTCTTTTATTTTGATAACGAGGAAAAGTTGCAATTTGCAAAAGAGAGATACAAGGTATTAGGGCTGCAAAATGTTCCTGCTGACCTTTTATGGGAGCCAATGGTTGATTATCCTCGGACGTTGGAAAATGCAATGACCTATATTGATCGGTTCTGGCCAACGATGCGCAGATTAGTGGAACAGAAACTTCAATCTGGTGAAAAGTAATAATGTCTGACTATTTTAATGTTGGTCCTCATTCATTAAAAGGACCCATGCCAATATTCATACAATGAAATCAGGATTTTTGATTTAAAATCCTGTCGATAACATGCTGACATGCCTGATCAAGCATGTGATAAACTTCATGAAACCCATTGTCATTCCAATACGGGTCAGGCACTTCCAGTGCATCTTCAGAACGGGCAAACTCAAGAAAAAGGTGGACTCGGTCACACTGATCAGGTTGTTTTACCAATTCCAGGATGTTTCGGTAATTGGCCTTGTCCATTGCAAAAATGAAATCAAAAGTCGAGAGGTCATGACTGCGGATTTGTCGGGCTCGTTGGTTTGAAATATCGAGTCCTTGATGGCGGGCTACTTGAATAGATCGCGGATCCGGAGATTCTCCGGAATGCCAATCGCCTGTACCCGCTGAATCGACTTTCCAGTCCAATCCGCGAGTTTCAATTTGTTTTCGAAATATCCCTTCTGCTAAAGGAGATCGACAAATATTACCCAGGCAGACCATCAGAATTTTCATGTATTGAATTGTTCTGTCACAAGTCAACGATTTTCGGCCCGAAAGAGTTGTCTGTGAAGGGTCAGTTTTATCTAATTTCTTCAGAAATATATTCGTTCGACTTATCCAATTTTTCTGAATGATGTCTGAATGCCTTTGATTAATGAAGAACTAAATCCTTGGTGTTCCATCTCATTCAGCCCTGCAATGGTACATCCTTTTGGGGTAGTGACTTTGTCAATCTCTGCTTCCGGATGGGATTGTCCTTCCAACAAGATGGTTGCGGCTCCGCGAACGGTTTGATTTGCGATCAGGGCGGCTGTATCTGAATCAAAACCAATTTCGATACCACCTTGCTGCATAGCCCTGATAAACCGTAATGCATATGCGATGCCACAAGCACCGAGGACGGTGGCCGCATTCATCAGATCCTCTGTAATGCGCACACATTTGCCAACTTGATTAAATAGATCCTCTACCTGGTCCAGTCGCCCGTTCGCCTCGGGGTCTCCGGCCAGACAAGTCAATGATTCTCCAATGGCGACAGCGGTGTTGGGCATGGCTCGGAAAATATGCGGGTGGTTATTCGCGCATGAACGCATGTCGGCTATGGAGATACCTGTTGCTGCACTGACAAGGATATGATGCTCGCCAAGGACGGGCAAGATCCCTTCGATGACTTCCTGGACTTTATAAGGTTTGACAGCCAGAATCAGGATGGAGGCCTGTCTGGCTGCTTCCAGGTTGTCGGCCGTAACGGTTACTCCTCGTTCAGCAAATGGACGGAGGTTACCTGTCCGATGTCGGGTCAGGATCAAGTTGGACGCCGGCAACTGGCCACGATCGAGCCAGCCCTGGGCCATCGCCTGACCAAGGTTGCCGGCGCCCAGGATGGCTATTGTTTGGGGTAAGCCATTAAACATAATGATCATATGTGCAAAAACAGGACCAAACCCGGTGTAATCGGATTTTGCAGGTTAGGTGGCCACTGGTTTGGATGAAGATCCCCATGTAAATCGGGCATTGGACCATTCAAACGGTTAACTTTGCGCCCGAAATCACGTACACCGAAGGATATGATGCCCAAACGGACCAAAATCGCCACCTTGCTGGCAGACGGAAAAACAGGATTCGACACCACAGTCATGGGGTGGATACGCACCTTTCGCAACAATCAATTCATCGCCCTCAACGACGGTTCCACAAACCAGACGTTGCAGGTGGTCGTGGATTTCGAAAATACCGACCCGGCTCTTCTCAAGCAATTGACAACTGGTGCCGGGATAGCCTGCACAGGGCAGATTGTCGCATCGATGGGCAAGGGACAGACCCTTGAAATGAAGGCGACGAGCATCCAGGTGTATGGTGAATGCGATCCGGAGGTTTATCCACTACAGCCCAAAAAACACAGCCTGGAATTTCTGCGGGAAATCGCCCATTTGCGGTTCAGGACGAACACGTTTGGATCGGTTTTTCGTATTCGGCATCATGTTGCCTGGGCGATTCATGAGTTTTTCCACCGCCGTGGATTTGTCTACCTCCACAGCCCGATTATTACCGGTTCGGATGCGGAAGGCGCGGGAGAAATGTTCCGCGTATCTACCCTGGATCCAACCAAACCCGGCTTGAATGAACAGGGAGAGGTCAACTGGAAGGAGGACTTTTTTGGCAAGCAGACTCACCTTACCGTATCGGGTCAACTGGAAGCAGAATTGGGAGCGCTTGCCCTGAGTGAGGTGTACACCTTTGGTCCGACGTTTCGGGCTGAAAACTCCAACACAACGCGTCACCTGGCGGAATTCTGGATGATCGAACCGGAGGTTGCCTTTGCCGATCTGGATGATAATATGGATCTGGCCGAAGGGATGCTGAAACACATCGTGAAACATGTCCTAGACCAGTGTGGGGATGATCTTGATTTCCTCGAGCAACGGCTGTTGGAAGAGGAAAAAAACAAGCCACAAAACGAGCGGTCACCTCTGGCCCTCCGAGAAAAACTTCAATTCTGTTTGGATAACGATTTCGCGCGGGTGACCTACACCGAAGCGTTTGACATCTTGCGTAATTCGACACCGAATAAAAAGAAGAAATTCCAATTTGTCCTGGACGAATGGGGTGCTGATTTGCAGAGTGAGCACGAGCGCTATCTGGTGGAAAAGCATTTTGAGCGACCCGTGATCCTGTATAATTATCCGGCGAAGATCAAGGCGTTTTATATGCGCTTGAACGACGATAAAAATACCGTTGCTGCGATGGATATTTTATTCCCCGGCATCGGTGAGATCGTCGGTGGTTCGCAGCGAGAAGAACGCTATGATGTCTTGCGTGAAAAAATGGCGGCGATGGACATTCCTGAAGAGGAGATGCAGTGGTATCTCGATACACGGAAATTCGGTACAGTGCCCCACGCGGGATATGGTCTTGGCTTTGAGCGGCTCATCCTGTTTGTGACGGGGATGACGAATATCCGGGATGTGATTCCATTTCCAAGGTATCCAGGGTATGCTGCGTTTTAATCAAGGCTAGTTTAAGAGATTGAGACTTATTCAACCCCTTCAGGGTTGTTGAGCCTGTTGATTGTTGCCCCAGGTTGCACCTGGGGTTATTGTATTCGACCCCTTCGGGGTCAGGGTCGAATTTTCTGGGAGCAATGTTTATTGCTAAGTTGGAACGTTGGATCTGGCGCTTCCAGAGGTAAGGCTTAAAAGGGATAACTTGCACCCTGACATTTTAAAGTTAGTCAGGTAGGAAACATGATCTCCGAAACGCTCAAGAACCAGCAAGAAATTCTCGACAAACTGGGCATTGAATCACTCAATGCGATGCAGACGGAAGCCCAATCCGCCATCCATCGGCACGGAGAGGTGATTCTGCACTCACCAACTGGCACTGGAAAAACCCTCGCATTTTTATTGCCTATCCTTTCGTCTCTTGACCTGGAAGTCCAGGCTGTGCAATGTCTCATCCTCGTGCCATCACGAGAACTGGCCATCCAGATCGAGCAGGTCATCCGGGAAATGGGTACCGGGTTCAAAACCAATGCTGTCTATGGCGGCCGGTCAATTTCCAAGGACAAAGCGGACCTGAAGCATCCGCCTGCAATACTCATAGGTACCCCCGGTCGTGTGGCAGATCATATGCGGCGTGCAACGGTGGATCCTTCCTCCATCCGGACGCTGGTCCTGGATGAATACGACAAATCTCTGGAGATCGGATTCGAAGAAGAAATGGCGGAGATCTGCGGGTTTCTGACCGGCTTGAAGAAAAAGGTATTGACCTCTGCCACTCGGGATACTGACATCCCTGCATTTGTCGGCATTCATGACCCACTCGTGCTGGATCATACCGATGCCGGCCAATCCTGGTTGGAGGTCCGCATTGTCGAATCGCCGACCAAGGATAAACTGGACACGCTGTCTTCGCTCTTGTGCCATCTGGGTGAAGCACGAGGGATTGTGTTCTGCAATTTCAAGGATGCCATTCAACGGATCAGCGACCATTTACACGATCAACAGATTGTTCACGGTGTGTTTTATGGCGGTACCGAGCAACAGGACCGGGAGCGTGCGCTGATCCAGTTTCGCAACGGCAGTTTTCGGACTTTGCTTGCCACGGATCTGGCCGCCAGAGGGATCGATGTGCCGGAACTCAACTACATCATCCATTACCATCTTCCCAATCGGGAACAGGAATACACCCACCGGAATGGTCGGACTGCCCGAATGGATCAGGATGGAGTGGCCTATATCCTCCGGGGAAAGGGAGAGCGCTTGCCCGAGTTTATTCCCAAGTTGCGCGTGGAATCTGTGCCACCTGATAGCTTGCCTGCTCCAGCCAACTGGCAGACGGTTGTCGTCACAGGTGGACGAAAAGACAAGATCTCCAAGGCCGATGTTGCCGGTTGGTTGATCAAGGAAGGAGGGATGCATCCGGACCAGATCGGTCGGATCGAATTGACGAGGGATGAAACATTTGTGGCTCTTGCACCAAAGGAAGTGGACAGACTGATCAAAGTCCTGGATCAAACGAAATTGAAGAAGCGAAAAGTCCGCTTGTTTATCCTTTAAAGTGGACCATCCCCCTTCCTGAATAAAAGAAGTCATGTCATGAAAATGAATCTTGCTTTTCTTCGATGCTTGATCGGTATTTTATTCTTCTTAGCCGGTTCACCAGCCCAAGGACAGATGACCGTACAAATGGGGTCTTCTGCCACCCATATTCAGATTCCTGGACCTGATCAGTATCCTATCGATTTTTTAGTGATGGATACCACCCTGGAGCGACCAAAGCCCCTCCTTCTCTTTTGCCAGGGATCTTTGCCCATTCCGCTTTTTGCAAACCTGGATGGATATGGTTTGTACATGATCGGTGGTGGCATGTCCAATGTGGACCTGGATTCGTTGGGGGGCCATTATTATCCGGTGGTGATCTCCATGCCGTTTACGCCGGTGGTTGTCGAGCAAGCACATTTGAACCCTTCCTTTTGTTACGTGCCTGACCCCACATCGCCGCGTGATTTCGATCCCCGATATCTCGCATCTGACACATTGGAGACGTATGTGGATCGCGCCTTGGCAGTGTTGAGCTATTTGCGTCAACAATCGTGGGTAGATCCGGAAGGAT
>JAHEAU010000173.1 GCA_024642625.1 Lewinellaceae bacterium | reverse complement strand
AGATCCTGTGCTTGACTTACACGGAGGCCGGCGCAACGGCCATGCGCAAACGGCTGATCGAATTTATTGGCCCAGAGGGGTACCGTGTGCCTGTACACACCTTCCACGGATTCTGCAATTTAGTTATCCAGGAAAACCCGGCCCGTTTTGGTGGCTATCGGGAGCTCCAACCATTAACGGAATTGGAGAAACGCGAAATCCTCAAACAACTCATCGATGCACTTCCGGCTGAACATGCATTGAGGAGGCTGAGGGGCGATTTCTATTACGAGATCCCCCGATTGGCCGGCTTGTTCAATACCATGAAACAGGAAGGATTTACGCCGGATCAGATCAGCAACGCGATCGACTCTTATTTAGAGGATCTTCCTGAACGTGAAGGCTATTTCTACAAACGGAAATACAAACAATTCGAAGCGGGAGACCCGAAGGAGTCTGCTATTCTGCCCGAGACAAAACGCATGGAAGACACCCGGGTCGCTGCACGACTGTTATCCGACTTCCAGGCACGACTGGATGCCGCCGGACGATATGATTTTACAGATATGCTCCGTTGGGTTCATGAAGCCTTTTCGGAAGATGCAGACCTCCTGAGGACCTATCAGGAACGCTTCCTCTACTTGATGGTTGATGAATATCAGGATACCTCCGGTTTGCAAAACGGCATCCTGTATCAATTGGCGGATTTCTGGGATCAACCCAATCTGTTTGTTGTCGGCGATGATGACCAAGCCATTTATCGTTTTCAGGGTGCCAGCATGGAAAACATTATCGACTTTCATAAACGATTCAGGCCGCAGCCATTTATCCTCAAAGAAAACTATCGATCCGGTCAGTCACTCCTGGATGCAAGTAATGCATTGATCTCCCAAAACCAGGGTCGACTCAATGAACGGCTGGGTCTGGAAAAAAAATTGATTGCCAAAAATACCAACCTGCCCCAGCCCGGAATAGCGCCCCACTTGCTTGAATTTGGAACAAGTACTGGAGAAGAAGCCTGGATTGTCGATCGCATTCAAGATCTCCTTGCTTCAGGTACAACTGCAAATCAAATAGCCGTCCTTTATCGCAATCACCGCCACGCCGATAACCTGATCCGACTTTGTCGCCAACGTGGGATACCCGTCAGCCAGCAACGACAGGAAGATATTCTCAAGGACCCGTTCATTCAAAGTCTTCTTGAAATCCTGCGATATATCCAGGGCGAACATGACCAACCGTTCAGCGAGGAACAACGTCTGGTGGAAATCCTCCATTATCGCTATTTCGGAATTCATCCATTGGATGTCGCTCGCATGCTGCGATACATGAAACAGGATTATGCCAACTTCAAAGCGAATCCTGCACGTGCACCATTAAAATGGCGTGAACTGTTGCAGTCCAATTCCTTATTGGAAAAAACCGGTGTTTCTGATCCGACAATTATTCGAGCCGTTTCTGACAATCTTGAATATTGGATCGGTCATTATCAGGAAATGACCGTCCAGAATCTGTTTGAAAAGATCCTGACAAAGGGAGGTGTCCTTGCTGCCATTCTCGCAGATCCTCAAAAGCGTCGATTACTGGAATTGGTGACGACACTTTTTGATGCAATCAAATCAGAAACAGCAAGGGATCCAGCGATTGGATTGTCCATAATCCTGAATCAGTTTGACGAAATGCAAACCGGGGATATTGCCCTTCCTTACGTGCATTATATCGGTCAGGCCGATGGGTTGCCATTTAGTACTATGCACTCGGCAAAAGGCCTGGAATGGGACTATGTTTTCATGATTGCCAGCTCTTCAAAAAACTGGTCTGGAAGATCTTCCGGAAGGGATTATAAATTACCGGATACACTGACCCACAGTGCAGAATCAACAGACGACCAACAAATGGAGGAAGAACGTCGTCTCTTTTTTGTCGGCATGACCCGCGCAAAAATTGGTCTGACTATTTCCTATGCTCAGGATCAAAAATCGGCAAGTACGAAAAAGACAGGGACAAATGATCTGGCAGCTCCATTTCTTTGGGAATTGCATGAACATGGTCGTTTACCAATTCAATCGATCAATGTTGACGGAGAATCCAGAGAATCTGTTTTAGAGGCATTGTTACATCCGCTGGATGAGAACCCTGCCTTGCTTGAAGAAAGCTGGTTGCGGGAACAGGTGGAACAATTTGTCATGAGTGTCACTGCGCTGAATAAATACCTGGTTTGTCCGCGGTCATTTTATTATGAAAATATTCTTCGTGTGCCATCAGGACGAAATCGGTATATGGGATACGGCAGTGCTGTCCACCAGGCATTGGAACACGTTTTCCAAACGAATCCAAAACTAGAAGGAAAGGTTGCTGAACAACTCCTGGCTGCATTTGAACAGGGAATGAATCACTACCGGTCACATTTCACAGATCAGGAATTTGAAAATACTCTGGAGCACGGGCGACAAAACCTTCCAGAATATGTAAATAAAGCTGTTCCCATTTGGCAACAAGCAGAAAAGACAGAGGTGGAACGGGCTATTCGACAAGTGGAATGGAAAGGTTATCCTATCGGTGGAAAATTAGATAAAATCGAACACTACTCGGACGGTCTTATTGTGGTCGACTATAAGACCGGAAATCCGGCCAATGCAAAAAGCAAATTACACCGTGCAGGTGAAGTATGGAAAGATGAACCTGGGGGTGATTATTGGCGGCAGATTGTCTTTTATCAAATGCTTGTTTCGGCTGATCGGTCCATAACAGTTCCGATGAAAGCCGGCGTTATGGAATTTGTTGAGCCGAATGCAAAAGACGAGTTGGTACGGGAAACGATTCAGGTTACCTCAGAGGATCTGACTATTGTCGAAGAACAGCTCGCCTATGCATTTAACGGAATTCGCAGTCTTGAATTCAGCAAGGGATGTCATGAGAAAAATTGCTTCTGGTGCAATCTGGTCGATCATCATATTCTGGGTGAAAGCCTCACGCCTGGAGGAATAGACCCTGATGCGGCTATGGAGTCCTTGGAACTGTAGTTCTTATTTCAAATTTTATTCTGGCTCACGCAATACACTATAGAGATCAAGACCCAGTTTTACCAAGGTGGCCACTTCCGCAGGCGCAAGCAATTTCCTCCTTTTGTAGATGACCAGATAGTACCCCAGGCCTTCTACTGTCCATTCCTTGTTCGATCGAAACATACGGGCGAATTGTGGAGTCAACAATAACTGGCGCACCAATTCTTCATCCTCACCTTTCAGCAGATTATGGTCAGAAAATGGTTTATCTTCTACATAGTCGATATCCTGCATTCCCAACCACGCTCCGACACGATCAAAAAAAGTTTCGGGAGTCATGTAAAAATCGGGGAGGGCCAGATCTTTTGCTTGTATGAAAAAGACTGTCTGATACCGACGCTTGCGATGGTTTCCAGCAGGAACTTTCCAGGTATAGTCAAAGGTCAATAATGTTGAATTAAGCAGAGGATCTACTCGCCTGGCTACATTGTGAATGGACCTGGATGAACCAAACTGCTTATAAAAATGGAACGTCTTTAACAAACTGATATCTGAATAGACATCATCCTCCAGAAATTCAAATTCCAGTTTGTGAGCCAGACTGCGCATTGAGTCTGTACGGGAGGCTGTTAGTTTGCTGGAGAACATGGTGTGAAGGTAGGGAATGTCTTTTTGATCCTGGAAATTTGGTCATTCTTCCCGCATTTCTCATGCAAGACGCACGGATGCAGCAGTTGGACTCCTACGGCCGTTAAAAAGCAGCCGTTACCTAATAGCCTCATTTTTTAAGGCGACTAAAGTCACCTCTACAAAATTAATATTACCCCAACTCTCGCCATCTAGCGAGATACTTTGCGACAAGATCAAATTCTACATTACACAGATCGCCAGATTGCAAATTGCCGAATGTAGTGTGATCAATTGTATATGGAATAATGGTCACAGAAAAGGTATCTCTTGTAGGATTAATGACAGTCAGGCTGACACCATTAATACATATCGAACCCTTATCGATTAATAAATGTGCGTGTTCTTTTGGAAATTGAAACGTAAACCACCAGCTGCCACCTCGATCCTGCCGATCTATACAAGTCATAATACCATCAACATGACCTTGTACAATATGTCCATCCAGTCGATGCTGGAGAGATACCGCTCGTTCCAGATTAACAGGCTGCCCAGCATAAACCTGACTAAAATGACTCCGTTCCAGACTTTCCGCCACAAGAGTCACTGCATGACAGCCTGGCTCAACAGCGGTAACTGTTAGACAAACCCCATTATGAGCTACACTCTGGTCGACCTTTAGCTCGTCTGATATTGACGACTTGACCCACAAATGCACATTGGTGCCGTCCAGATTTACTTTTTCAATCTGGCCAATACATTCAATTATTCCAGTAAACATGAATAGGAAGATTGTAGAGATTTGCTCCTCACATAATCAAGAGAAGAGTCGAATAAATTAGTCTGTTGTTAAGGCCGAATCAGTTGAATATACCCTTCGAGAAGCGCTGCGGCAGGTACAATGCCCTGTACTCGCCGTTCAAATACTTTGCACACGTAAAAATAGGTGCCGTCGGACAACTCCTTCCCGGCCTGGTCCTTTCCATCCCATAAAATATCAGGATCCGTGGTCTCAAAAACCTGACCACCCCACCGATTGAAAATTTTCAGATCGATCTGTTCAATAAATCGATATGGATATGGTTTGAAAAGATCATTTTGATTATCTCCATTTGGCGTAAATGTATTGGGCAAGCGGTAATCCGGGCAATTATCGACACAAACTGTATTGCTGGGTTGAGAGACATTTCCCAGTGAATCCAGGGCTAATATAAAATAACATCCAGCCAACCCTGTTGCTGGTCGATGGATTTCAAAAGTATCCTCTGCGATGAATATCTCGCCTACCAGTTCAGACTGATCCTCACCTGGTGCTCTAAAATAAATTTGATACCCAGCTACATCTGACACTCCAGGACATATGGATAATGGATTCATCCAACTCAAACTGTTTTCCAAAACATCAGGAAAGGGTCCATCAAAAACTGTGTCGCAAATATTACTGACCATCAAACCTGGCGGACATGGCGGAACGGTATCCAAAGGAATACCACAATTCTCTTGAGAAAGATTGATCAAGGTATCTGGCAGGTTGTCAATTCCATATTCACCAAATGCCCTTATGCGATAACAATATTCATCACCATTGATCAAACCAGCATCTTCATAATTTGAATCGGCTGTAACGGCTATACTATCCCATAATCCAGTAGTAATATTCCTTCGTTCAACCTGATACAAGTAGTTGATCCAAGGCACTTCTTCCATCCAGGACAGCATATTCCGTTGATCTGTAGAGGCAATATTCAGGTATATCGAAGAGGCTGCTGCTGACGCTCCCAATAATTCATTTGAAACGCCTGTGTACAGTTCGATTTGATAGGTAAATGGCGTTGAACGTGTATCCAATGGGGTATCAAAACGAACGAATGTATCATTTGCCGCTACAAAGGTAGGCGATGTATAATCTCCTCCAGGTACAGGTGTCCAGTTGGCCGTACCAAGCCCGGGGGATCTCAGCAATCGATATCTGTATGGCCCAGGGTACAACAAGGTGTCCAAATCCGGTAACCGTGGTTTCGTCCACACGATTTCCATTTCACCCGATGAAAGGTCTGTTGATTCGACGCTCACGGTGGTCAACAAAGGCAAATTTCTACTCAATTGCACGCAAACCTCTTGAGATGGCAAACTTTCCACTTGATTGAATGGATTTCCAGCAGATGATAACTGAGCAAAATCTGCCACAATTCGATAACAGTACGTTCGTCCGGCTTCAACATCCGTATCTATATATGTATACCGCCCATTGACCAGTATCTTTTGTTTGAATGCGACTCGGGTATATCCTTTTCCGGCCAATCCCGGTGTGCAGGTGTCAATGGCAAATGGATTGCTCCCAATCCGCCGCCAGACAGAAAATCCACGAAAAAAATCATTGGCTGCATCTTCGCAACGATATGGACTCTCCCAGGTGACTGTGACCGTATCTCTTCCCGGATTGGCTTTGACATCGCGCGGTGGAGGTCCAACGACCTTGATCAACAACGTGTGCAAATCAGCAAGTGGTGAAGTTGAATCATTGTCAACTGCCTTAAAGACGACCGAGTATGTCTGCTTGGAAATATGCTCGCAAACGGTTGGCCAGAAAAATACGCCAGAAACAGGTGGGGTTGCGGCCGTAGATGGCGCAAAAAACAACGCCGGGGAAATTGGTTCGATGAAGGGCCCGCCCAACGCTGTCAGAAGCACTTTTTGGCCCGCATCGGGGTCCTTAGCCAAGACATCCAATTCGAGCGTATCTCCGGCAATGACACAGATCTCCTCTTTTGTTTCAATGACAGGCGGGTTGTTGTTGCAATCATTCACCAGTACCTGCATATCCCGAATAATGGTATCCAAGGCCACACCATTCCGGTATTCCACGATGATCATGGCGATATTATATTCACCGGAAACCAGAGGGGTTTCCCATCGTAATTCGCCTGTCACTGGATTCAGTGTGATGGTATTTGGTCCTCCGGAGCCAATCTGGTTTGGATATTGGTATTTGGGAACTTCAGTTCCCTGCTTTTGAAGCGGAACGATCAAATGGTACGACAAGCTATCTTTGTCGGGGTCAGATGCATTCGGATTATGAACAAATGTTCGGCCAACACAACCAAAATCAATAGGTGGTTGAAGTAAAACTGGTGTACTGTTACATCCCTGGAATTGCGGGTTGAGAAACGTATAAATCGTCTCGATATAAAATGGAATAGCAACCGAATTGGGATAATTGACATTCAAAATATTATCGATCCGATTGGGATCGTTCATACTGATCCGGTAGGTCGCTCGTGCTGGGTAGACATGAATACCGACGTAAAGATTCTTCTTGATATCATTAGCCAAAACTTCTCCAAAGGGAATCCCGCCCGGTCCGGTGGGGCCATTTGTGCGGTAAAGCCATTGTGTTGTGCCATCTCCCCAGAAGACCTCCACACTATCGCGATCAGCAGCAAAACTGGAGTTTTTGGTATAGGTGGTGACTGTCACTCGAAGGGTCAGTTCACTGCAATTACCAATCTGCTCGACAGTAATTTCACCTGCCCGATTGTGCGTGGCCCACAGTGAGATCGGAAGTGCCAGGACAAGAATGAGAAGTAAACGCTTTGCCACCATGGACCGAAAATATGGATTGCTGCCGATATAACGGCCAAGGACCCTGGTTGTTGGCGTTAGAGGATAGGTTTTGTCGGAAATCTGGCAAATCTTCTCTTTCACAACACTCATTCCTGCTTGACCCACCGGATGGTCTGGACAGATTTTGCCTGCCAAATCCGCAATAGATAAATGCCAGCAGGCAAGGACCTGACCTCCAGAGGACCCGTGGTCACACCTTCCTGAACTGCATTCCCCGAAATGCCAAGAATCTGGTAGGGGCAGGACTTGTCAAGTTGCGAAATAATGAGTGTTGCACCAACAGGGTTAGGAAAGACGCGAACAGAACGATGGATATTCTGGCTGGTCAGAGAAGTGGTCTGACAAGGGCCCTTTACCCAATCATTGATCCCATCCTGGATAGCAGCACAAGGATTGAGATAAGTAGAATCGTTACATCCACAGATAACATCCAAGGGTTCAAGAGTGCAATCCACAAAAAAGAGTGGAATAACTTCATTCTCACAAGGAAGTTCTTCGCATATTCCCGGAATGACAAATTCCACGCCTTCTGCAAAGGCATAGCAAGTGTTGGGCAGGTTTCTCCATGGCAGCCGCAAACAGGATCGTCATTCTGTGGGCAGTGGACATTCAAATCAATTCATCCCGATTGGATACAATCAGAATTTGCAC
>JAHEAU010000172.1 GCA_024642625.1 Lewinellaceae bacterium | reverse complement strand
TGCAAGGTTTGCACATTACGACCTCAGAAAAGCAATCGTTATAATGGTAAATGAAAGATATCCCGAATGATGGGTTTCAAACCACTAAAAAGAAACTCAACAGCAATCACCATGACAATGAGGCCCATGAGCCGCATCAACACATTATTTCCGGTTTCTCCCAGGATTCGGATCAATTTGGATGAACTGTACAAGATCAAGTAGGTCAACAGCATGACAAGAAAAATTGCACCAATAAGGATGGCCTTATGTGTACCTGTACTGGCATCATCCATCATGACAATAGCGTTGGTCATTGACCCGGGCCCTGCGATCATTGGAATGGCCAATGGCGTCACTGAAATATCATTGACATAGCTGTGAACATCTTGTTTGCTCACCTTGACCTTGTTGAGTCGGGCTTGGAGCATGTCCATACCCATGAGAAAGAAGATGACACCGCCAACAACGCGAAAGCTGTTGACAGAAATGCCAAAAAATTGAAACAGTAATTGGCCTGAAAACGCAAACAAAACCAGGGTCAGAAAGGCGACTAAAGATGCCTTTAATGCAGTCCGGGTCCGAGCAGTCGGATCCAGATTTGCTGTCATGGTCATAAAGATTGGCATTGTGCCAATCGGGTTGATTAGCGTAAAAAAGGAAGTCAGGCAGAGAAGGGTAAATGACAACGTATCAGACATAATTCGTGTTGAAAGGGCAAAGCTACTGATTCAAGAAGGGAAGCAATGATTAGCAACAACATTAAAAAGCCCTCAATTCAACGTTTTCTATGAGTGAATTGTGATCGCGTAAATTGCTAGGCAAACGACAATGGAGGGACATTTTACTATGGAGAATAAGCTGTAGTTCAGACGATTCCACTCGCTAGGCCCTATATTCGTTTCAAATCTGCATATGTATTCACGTTTATTATTTCTTCTATTCCTCATCCTTCCACTTGTCCTCCTTTCTCAGGATACACAGATGACCGATGCAAAAAGCGAAATTGATTCCTTGATTCAATTGAACAGAGAGCAGATTGGAAAGCGGCTAGCAAGTGCATCCTGGGAGACGATTAGTCGTGCGAAATCTCTGTCAGATTCCCTTTTAGATCCTCAAGACCCTTTGACTGGTCGTTGTTTATTCAATTATGGACGCACATTGCATATCCTGGAGAATTACTCACAGGCTGAAATATACTACTTGCGGGCTTTAGAGATTCAACGGAAACATAAGCAAACACATGCGGAAGATCTGGGAGGAACAGTAAATGCCTTAGCTTCACTCTATTCCCTTTTAGCGCGATATGATGATGCTGAAGCATTGTATTATGAGGCCCTGAATATTCGCAAAGAAACCCTAGGAATATCCCATCCGGATTATGCGACAAGCGTTAATAATCTGGGTAGTTTGTTTTTGGCGATGGGAAATTTCATGGAAGCGGAACGATATCTTGTTGAAGCTATGGAATTGCGGGAGCAAATTCTTGGAAAAAATCATCTTGAATATGCCTGGAGCTTAAATAATCTGGGTGTATTATACAAGCGAATTGGAAAATACAAACGTGCGGAAGAACTCTATATTCAATCAAAAAATATTCGTGAAGGGTTATTGGGTCCAAAACATATTTTGGTTGCTGCATCAATCAACAATCTGGCTAATCTATATCTGGAAACGGAACGATATACCGAAGCGGAGAACATGTATAAGAACGCTCTTGAAATCTGGCTGGAGGTCTTTGGTACAGACCATACATATGTTGCAACTGGAAAGAACAATCTGGCCAAACTATACCAAAAAACAGACCGATTTGACGAAGCTGAAGATCTGTATAATGAAGCCATGAATATCTGGAAAACCAAAGTTGGTTCAGACCACCCTCAAATTGCAGATAGTTATCATAACCTTGGCTTGCTATACATGCAAGAGGGACAGTATCCAAAGTCAGAAGAGGTTATGGTCCAAGCCAGGAAAATACGGGTCGATCAATTGGGAAAAGACCATCCTGATTATGGGAATAGTGAAAATGGATTGGGGCAATTGTACTGGAAAATGGGCAGGCCTCAGGAAGCAGAAAGACCATTAAAAGAAGCGACATTATTACAACGTCAGTTGTTGGAAAATGCCGTCAAATATCAGACGGAACAAGAGCAAACAGACTATGCAGAACGATTTTTAGAAATTCAGGATCTGTACTATTCATATACATGGGAATATGGCGACCAATCACTAAATCTGGCAGAGACATGCTTTGATCTAGCTCTTTTCCATAAAGGATATGTTCTTGAAGCATCTCAAGTTTTCCGGCAAAAGGTAAAGCGATCTCCACAAGCGAAAGAGACATTCAATGAGATGTTGTTAATTCAGCAGAAACTAGCCAAAGAATATGCGAAACCCATCTCGGTGCGGCTGGGTACGGATTCACTGGAACAGAAAGTTAAATTATTAGAGAAAGAGATTCTGCATCAAGTCGGTGAATTAAAGGATGTCAAGGAAGACATTCATTGGAAATCAGTTCAAAATGCACTGCATCCTGGTGAAGCAGCAATTGAATTTGTGCATTTTCGATATCGGCATCCGTTGCGCACAGACAGTATCCTGTATGCAGCTATTGTGGTACGACCGGACAGAGAAAAACCTCTTTTTATTCCTTTGTTTGAAGAAGCGGAGATCAATTTGTTGCTGTCTACTGACGGCGCAAGACGATCTGATTATGTCAATCGATTGTATACCTATCCGGATCGAGGATTTGTCACCGAATCGATTCCGTCAAAGTCTTTATATGATTTAATCTGGAAACGATTGGAAGACCATCCGGACGGTGTGAACGGATTAAAGACGATCTATTTATCAATGACAGGACTTTTGCATCGTTTGAATATAGGTGCTATAGCCATTGATGATGAACACAACTTGTCAGATCGCTATCAATTGGTCCAAATGGGAAGTACACGCTCGGTACTATCAGATCGCTATTTACAAACGCCTGTTGATGAAGCTGTGGTTTTTGGTGGGTTGAAGTATGATCTTGACAGTCTTGATGTTCAAGAAGCGCTGCAGCTAGAAGATCAGTCGTTACTCGCCAGCCGTGGTGATAGAACTATTTCCGGGATTGATCAGTCTTTGCGCCAAGGTACCTGGAGTTTTTTGAAATGGACTGAACGCGAAACTTCCACAATTAGCGCTACCCTGCAAGATGCTGGTATTACCACTCATTCTTATTCAGATCAATATGGTACAGAAGAGGTCTTCAAGTCCTTGTCAAAAAAGAAGAGCTCTCCATCTATGATTCATCTGGCAACACACGGCTATTTTTTTCCTGACCCAAATACTGTTGATCAAACCCAGGGCACAGAGATCGCATTTGAATTGTCAGCCAATCCGATGATTCGATCCGGACTTATTCTGGCAGGTGGTAACTATGTTTGGAATGGTCACCAACCTTTTACCGGTAGAGAGGATGGCATTCTGACTGCCTATGAAATCAGTCAGATGGACTTGTCAAATACTCAACTAGTTGTGCTATCTGCATGTGAAACCGGATTGGGCGATATAAAAGGAAATGAAGGTGTATATGGCTTGCAACGAGCTTTCAAAATAGCTGGAGTTCACTTTTTAATCATGAGTCTTTGGCAGGTACCCGACAGGGAAACCATGCAATTCATGTCTACTTTTTATCAACATTGGTTAGAGGAAAAAATGACCATTCCTGAAGCATTTCACAAAACACAACAAGAAATGCGAAATCGCTTTTTCAATCCTTATTCATGGGCAGGGTTCATCCTTGTTGATTAATCAGGTGATTGAATTGTGAACTCGTTTTTTGGCATAGTGACAGTCTATTCATTTGCTAATGAGTAAATTAGTTTAACTTCAAGCAATTAAATCAGAAATTTTCAAGATAATATTTTGATATGCGTGTTTCATTGATCTTTCTGATGATCTGTTCAATAGGCTTTGCCAAGGCACAAGTGGCAGACTCAGTGCATATGATCCAGGTGAATCAACTGATCAACAAATCTTATGATCAGTTGGCAAACCATCAACTGGATAGTGCGATGATGCTGATTCTTCAAGCTGAGGAGCTGGCGTTGATTCATTTGGCGGAATATCCTGCTTATTACGGGGACGCTTGTTTTCAACATGGGAGGATCTACCATGCTCAGGGTGAAAGAGAAAAAGCAGAATCCCAATATATCCGTGCCGGTTCCATCCTGATCAAGACACCAGGTAAAATAACACAACCCTATTTGGCATGTACGAACAGTCTGGCTATTCTTTATCAGGAAGGCAAGCAATTTGAAGAAGCAAAGGAGCACTATCTGGAAGTTATTGAAATAGGCAATCAATTGGAAGGTGGCCCAAAAGGAGTTGCATCCAGTATCAACAATTTGGCCATTGTTTATCAAGAAATCGGGGATTATGACCAGGCAGAAAAATACTATTTGCAAGCTGTGGAGTTGTTTCAAGATACAACCAACAAACAAATCCAGAATTATGCATCTGCAATTAACAATCTGGCAGGGTTGTATTATTTACAAGGAAAGTATGACCAGGCTGAGCCTCTTTTTATAGCATCTATGGACATCCGAAGGAAACAATTCGGTGCCAATGACTTGAGTTATGCAGAAACAGTAAGTAGCCTCGGAAATCTGTATGGAAAAAAAGAAAATTACACAGACGCTATTCGTTTGTTAGAAGAATCACGAATGATTCGTGTTCAACAGTTGGGCAAATCTCACCCTGCTGTTGCGGGAAGTATGATTGACATCGCGCAAATCAAAGCCAGACTTGGTAATTATGAAGAAGCAGAATCCATGTTTATTGAAGCGCGCACTATTCTTGAAGCTGCTGAAAATAGTGACCCATTGATGTTATTTAATTGTCGAGGACAATTAGCTTCTTTATATCACCAAACAGGGCAATATGATCTGGCTGAACCTCTCTTTTTAGAAAATAAGCAATCAGTAGAAAAGAATTTTGGGAACAATCATCCATATTATGCTTTTAGCATAAGTAAGCTAGCGGCATTTTATCAATCACTTGGTAATTGGGATAAAGCGGAGCCTCTATTTATTGAGCACAAAGAATTAATGGCAAGTACATTTGGAAAAGAAGATAAGGAGTATGGACGGAGTTTAACAGCGTTAGCAAATTTTTACTCAGAAATGGGTCAAGACGATAAAGCTCGACCTATTTATGAAGAAGCGATTGCCATATTAGAGGCAACCATTGGAAAAGCCCATTCTGATTTTGCAACTGTAATAAATAGTTTAGCTACTCTGGAATACAAAGAGAAAAGATATCAGATTGCAGATACATTGTTCCAGCAGGCACTGGTGAGTTACGAAAAGGCTCTCGGTAAAAATCATCCATATTATGCTGGCTGTATGGGTAATTTGGCAAATGTATATATTGCTACAGGGCAGTTTGATCGGGCAGAACCACTCTGTCTCGAAGCCAAGTCCATTTTTGAAAAGCAATATGGAAAGGAACATCCTGAATATGTATTCAGCCTGCAAAGTCTGGCAAACCTGTATGAGAGGCAGCACCGCTTTGTAGAAGCAGACACATTACTTGAACGTGTATTTGAAGCTAATATATCCAGAATTTCCAAGGCTACTTCTTTTTTGTCTGAACAAGAATTGACCAATTACATTCATTTATTTGAATCTGACGGTAACGATTTATATGCCAATGGATATACCCGGGATATTGGTCAGCAAGAGAGTGGAAAACTAGTGTCTTTAGCTTTTGATCACACACTCTATTATAAGGGTTTTCTACTTTTAAATGTCAGACGACTAACGGCATTGGCGACATCAACACCCGCATCAAGGCAGCTATTTGATCGATTGAAATCACAGCGAAAAAAATTGGCTGTTGAATATACAAAACCACGGGATCAACAAAATGGCACGGTAGAATTGGAGGATCAGGCGAATGCAACAGAAAAGGAACTTACGCAACTTGTATCAACATATGCCGATGCTGTCAAACAGGTCAAGTGGCAGGAAGTTCAGGCTGCATTAAAGGAGGATGAGGTTGCGATAGAGTTTATTCACTTTCGGGAGAATGCAGTTGGCAGACCAGATAGTATTCGCTATGCGGCGTTATTATTAAGACCGGATAGGAAACCCCCAACATTTGTTTCATTATGTCAAGAGCGGGAGGTTGATATGTTAGTTCAATCGGACGTTGTAAAAGGAGAGGATTATGTCAATCAGTTATATTCGGCGCAACATCGGGGATTTGTCATTCCGGAAGATGTGCCAACGAAAACCTTATATGAATTGGTGTGGCAGCCATTGGAGGCGATGGATTTGAGTGGCGTGAAGATGATATATTTCTCTCCGACCAGGCTGCTTCATCGAATTAACATCGGGGCAATTCCTGTAAATGATGAAGAGGTCCTGTCCAACAAACACCAATTTGTATTGCTAAACAGTACAAGACAACTGGTTTCAAGACGATCTGAAACTGCGCATGTTTTTGTAAAAAAGGCTACCGTTCTCGGGGCAGTTCAATTTAATCCACCATCGATAGAGCTGCAGGGGGGCACTGGAACATCATCACGTTCGGCATTGGATCCAGAAGCTCGCAAGCGTATTGGTCCCTGGCAAGATTTGCCAGCAACACGAACAGAAGCACAAAAAATAACGGAAACACTCAGAGACTCTTCCTTTACTGTGGATTTGCGGATGGATACGATGGCGAGTGAAGCTTTTTTCAAATCACTTGGAACTTCTGGAAAAGCGTCACCTCCTTTACTGCATATTGCAACACATGGATTTTTCTTTCCAGATCCCGACAAGCATGAGGATGACGGGAAAAGCAACAAGTCTGTCTTTATTGCTTCTGATCAACCAATGATGCGTTCCGGACTTATTTTGGCGGGAGGCAATTATGCCTGGCAAAATGGTCAACCGATCCATGAAGGTGACGAGGATGGTATTTTAACCGCCTATGAGATCAGTCAATTGGATTTGTCACAAACTCAACTGGTCGTTTTATCTGCCTGTGAAACAGGCTTGGGGGATATTCAGGGAAATGAAGGCGTTTATGGATTACAGCGGGCCTTTAAAATAGCAGGTTCACGGTATTTAGTGATGACACTTTGGCAAGTTCCCGATGTCCACACGAAGGAATTATGGATTCGCTTTTACCGAAATTGGTTGGAATCAAACATGACTATTCCGGATGCTTTTCGTAAAACACAAAATGAAATGAAGGAACGGTTCATCAGCCCTTATTCGTGGGCAGGTTTTGTTTTATTGGAGTAATTTATCCTTAACTCTTAACTGCTCATTCATTCTTTAAGTTAATGATGGTTAAGTGTTTAGAGACTATTTTATGCGTTATTATTTGATTCTAATTTTAGTGTTTTGTGCCAGGCCTGGACTTGTGCAAACTACGGACCAAATGCTTTCTCCAAAGCAGGTGGATAGTTTGATGATTCATATTCGAACAACATTTTATCAGGGATTTCGATATGAATCAATCTCTGAGTTGGATCAATTAAAAGGAAGGATTAGGGATCAGTATGGTAGCGAAACAGGGATATACAGTTCAATTATTTTTTTAGAGGGTCAGCTTTTATCCAATTCGGGTGATTATAGCGGGGCAGAAAAGGCATACAAGGAGTGTAAAAATATCCGGGGGGTTTTATTTCAATCATCGAGTACTGATTATGTAGAATCACTGATCCGACTATACCTGGTTCAAGCAGATATGGGCAAATTTTATGAAGCAGTGGAATGTGTCCAAGAATTAAAGGAAATTCGAGAGCGTACATTGTCTCCAGACGATCCCAAATGTATAGCGACTATTCGTGAACTTGGTTGGTTATATCGACAAATTGGAATGTATGAGCGCGCTGATTCCTTATTTCAGGTCTATACAAAAAGTACATCCAAAGAAGGAACACAGTCA
>JAHEAU010000171.1 GCA_024642625.1 Lewinellaceae bacterium | reverse complement strand
AATCATATGTATGATTCACTACGAAGTCATCTAATTCATCCAGCATAACTGTTCCACGTGGAACATAAAAAGAGGGGATACATACTCATTAGTATATATCCCCTCTTTTTATAAAATATTCTCCTACATCGGGTGCCTCGAAAGAAATTCATAAAGAATATCATTGAAAGCCTCAGGCAATTCCATCATTGGTGCATGACCACACTTTTCCAAAAAGTGCAACTCAGTATTTTCAATTAGCTCATTAAATTGTTCGGCTACAAAAGGGGGAGTAATAGAATCCTCCTTTCCCCAAATTAATAAAGTGGGACACTTAATCTGATCCAACTTATCTGCAATATTATGCCGAACTGCACTCTTGGCCGTAGCAATAATTCGAATAGCTTTATTTCGATCATTTACAGAAGAGTAAACTTCATCAACTAATTCCTTGGTAGCAACGGAGGCATCATAGAAAGTAGACTCAGTCTTCTTTTTGATAAACTCATAATCACCACGCTTTGGAAAGGTGGATCCCATGGCACTTTCAAACAGTCCACTACTCCCAGTAAGATTCATTGTATGAACACGATCTGGTCTACGAATAGTATATAGTAATGAAACATGCCCACCAAGACTGTTGCCTAGAACATTTACTTTTTTGAATTTCTTGTATTCAACAAATTCCTCAACATGATCAACCAAGCCACTGACAGACACTTTCCTTAACGGTAAGTCATAAATAGGTAATATGGGAATGACTACATTGAACTTAGGAGAGAATCGGTTCATGATTCCCTCAAAATTACTCAAGGCGCCAAATAGTCCATGTAGCAAGAGGAGAACATCACCGTCACCACCACTTTCAACGAATTTGAACTTTCCTTCTTCCTGAATTTCTCCTGACATAATATGATCATTATGATTCATACAAAATTAACAGATTATCCGGTACTCCTGTCAGCACTTGGTCTTGAACAAATTCTAAACTAGAACACCTATAGCGGTCGATAATTTTTAAACCATGTCCATTGAACACATCCTACAGACAAGACCAACAACGCACACATTTGATGTGCTGATCCCAATGCGACTGGCATCCCGTTTCTAAAACCTAGTAGAGTGAATATACCGAGACTTATTTGAGTTACCAACAAGATTATCAACAGTGTGTGTATGAAGTTATACACAGGCTTACTCACAGCATGTCTATAACGCAAATAATAAGTTAATCCTATGATAATCAATATGTAAGCAACGGTTCTATGAAGAAATTGAACAAGTGCAAGCATAAAGCCATTATCATCGTAATTCACCAAGTTATTCACAGTCCAATGCGACCCATCAGCAAGAATTGACGGGATAAATGAGCCATGCATATCTGGCCAGGTAGGGAAAGCAAAACCAGCCTTCATACCCGACATCATACCTCCAAGAATCAGTTGGATGAGCATACCAATCAGAAAAATATTCAAATGTTGTTTCTGATGACGTTTAACAAGTCCTATCCCTTTAGGCCACAATTCTGTAACAAGTATATATACTAAGTAGACAAATACACTAAACCCAAGAAGCAAGTGAATAGACAGTTTATACGCGTTTACCCAAGGACGTTCAATTAACCCACTAGCCACCATTATCCATCCAAAAGATGCTGTGACAGCAGCGAGTCCGACCAAAATTCCCAGTCTCTTCAGAAGCGCACTATGAAAATAATTCTTACGCCAAAACCATAGAAAAGGAAACAAGAAAATAAGACCCATCCATCGCGCCCATAATCGATGTAAATATTCCCAAAAATAGATCACCTTGAACTCAGACAAGCTCATACCATTGTTAATCAACCTATACTGAGGTGTTTGCTGGTATAAATCAAATTCTGCTTTCCATGAAGATTCATTCAAGGGTGGAATACTTCCTGTAATAATATCCCACTTTGTAATACTCAATCCACTACCGGTTAGACGTGTAACACCGCCAATCATTATCTGACCAAAAATCAGGATGAGCCCAAGAAATAACCAAATTCGAACATGTTTGTGCAATGAAACTTCGTTTTCCATCTGGCTGATTTGACAGTCCAAAGGTAATACGGAAATCGAGCCTGGCTAACGGTCCATGCGTCTGGTGTTGATTAATGATAAATTAAAATCTTCTTAAAAAAAGAAGTCATCATCAGGACTGTGGATTTGTGAGTATTTCTTTTGGATTAAATTGGTCGAGTTACAATAACCTCATTTTTAGAGTTGTTTTACACACATATTATACTTATATAGACTTGTTAATCAAGTAGTTAACATTTTAATTCTATTTGTGAGTAATAATTTTGTTTATAAGTATATGAATCTATGACCGTTTCGCATTGTGAGGATTGAAATAATAACTTCTCGTAATTATTCTGTTATCCCCAACTTAGTATTTATCTTTATATATGTTTATTTTATATTGTTAATGGGTGTGGAGAAGGGGATCAGATTTGCACACTTTCTTTTAAACATTGTGTAAAACATCTAATTGACATCCATTCGTGGTGAATACCTTATATATTGTTGTTTTCATCATCGGGGAAAACTTTTATGCGGGTCGTACTTCAGCGTGTTCAACAAGCCTCTGTTTATATTGAAGGAGAAGATACCCGGTCAATTGGTCGTGGTATTCTGATCTTCCTAGGTATTACCGTGGAAGATAGTGAAGAAGATATTCACTGGTTGGTACAGAAAATCAGACAGTTGCGCATATTTTCTGATCCTCAAGGCAAAATGAATCTTGATATCACACAAATACAAGGTGAATTTCTTGTCATCAGTCAATTCACATTGCATGCCTCTACCCGTAAGGGTAACAGACCATCGTTTATCCGTGCTGCGCGACCAGAACAGGCCATCCCCCAGTATGAATTGTTTCTTGAGATGCTTTCACGTGAAAGTCAATGTCCCGTTTTCTCCGGTACTTTTGGAGCGGATATGCAGATTCATCTGCAAAATGATGGACCTGTGACGATTATCATTGACAGCCAACAACGAGAATAAGTATGACTCTGCGAAATGCTCAAGACCAGGTGGATAAATGGATCAAGACTCATGGTGTCCGATACTTCCACGAGTTGACAAATCTTGGTATTCTGGTTGAAGAGGTGGGAGAGTTATCCAGGCATCTAGTCCGAACCTACGGCGAACAATCCTACAAAAACAAAATCAGTAAGGAAGAATCGCACCAATGCATTCGTGAAGAAATGGCGGATGTGTTGTGGGTCTTGCTCTGTCTGGCCAATCAGACAGGAGTTGATTTAACCCAGGCCCTTGAAGAAAGTATGATAAAGAAGACCGAGCGTGACAATACAAGACACAAGGAAAATTCAAAACTGGCACCTCCTGAAAATACCGATTCAATTAGCTGATGCTTAATTGTTCGACTGTGGCCTGAAGAGCTTGTGCAAATTCTTCCGGATCTTCAACCATACCCATGTGACCAGCATTGTCCAGTAAGTGGAAGGAGGTGATATTAGCCAAATGGCTTTCCTCCAGACTTGCTTCAACTGGAATCAGAGGATCTTTGGCACCGGCAATAAAGCCAACTGGTATATCAAGATCTTGAACTGTTTGGGTATGATCTTTCCTGTCGCGCATTGCCTGGATTGCTAAACTGACTCCTTTGTCATTATAGAGACAGGCACGTTGGATCCAAAGCCGTATTAAATCCGGATTTGCCTCCCGAAATTCTGGATCGTATAATGACGGGATCAGTTTTTTCACATATTTGGAAATTCCGTTCTTCTTCAGAAACTTAACCTGATCATCACGGCCTTTCTTTTTCTCTGGGCTATCAGCTCTCATCTGGCTGTGCATGAGAATGATACCTTTTAATTGTTGAGCATAGTGTGAGGCGAATTCCAAAGCGACATACCCACCCATGGAATGGCCAGCAAGAATGACTGTTCCTTTGTTGTTATCCAGAATCCAGTCCCTGACTTGATCCGCAAAACCAGTGATAGAGAGTTCGAGCAGGCCTAAATTGACAGCATCTCCAAAACCGGGTAGATCTGGCACAAACCAGGTAAAGTTCTTCTGATCAAGCAGTGGAATCACCTGATCAAAAATTCTCCGATCCTCACAGAACCCATGAATGAGAACAACAGAAACCGGTCCTGAACCGTATTTAACAACAGGAATAGAAGCCATGACATCGCTTTTCGACCGCAAAGGTAGTTCCTTTCATTAGGGTAGAATAACCAATTCGGTCCTTCTGTTCATTTGACGATGTTCTTCAGTATCATTTTCTACTAATGGTCGGGTTTCTCCCAATCCTTCAGAAGTGATCCGTTCGGGAGAAATATGATGGTCCATAAGCCAATGAACGACTGATAATGCTCGTTGTCTGGAAAGATTCAGATTGTCTTCCGGTAGTCCGACATTGTCAGTATGGCCTTCTATTCGAATGCGGATATCCGGATTTTCAAGGAGGAATTGAAGAATTCGTTCTAATTCAAAGGTGGATTCAGAAAGCAGGTTGGCACTACCGGAAGGAAACAGGATATTATTCAATACAATTCTGTTGCTTTTTGCAGGATGATCTTCTACAAGAGGAAAGAGTTCTACATCAAATTTATAGGGATGAAAAGCAGTTGAATCATTGAGATCGAAAGACTGGCTGAAAAAGCTGTATCCTGGATGTTCAATAAGAACTGCATAACGATTACCTGCAGGTAAACAAATCAAATAGTGACCATCTGGCGAAGCAGAAACTGAAATGGTCGTATTGTCGGATTTGTCTGTGGAACGAAAAACGATGTTTGCTTCCAAGCCTTTCTGATTCACTCCTGATCGGACTGTCCCCTGAACATATGTGACAGGATTTCCTCTGCATTCCAATGGAAGGGAAAATGTAAACAAATCGTAGTCAGGACGTTCTTTAGCCGTCAATCGATTAGATGAAAAATAAGCAGTTTTACCATCCAGACTCAATGTCATTGCTTGTTCCTGTTCGGCCGTGTTGATCGGATAACCGAGATTAAGTGGAGTCGACCAACCTGTGTCATCTGACCAACGGGAGATGAACAAATCATGTAGCCCCATACCGGGATGTCCATTTGATGAAAAATATAATGTCTTCCCGTCTGCATGGAGAAAAGGTGTTTCTTCATCTCCTGAGGAATGAACAAGTCCAGGTACCAGTTGTGCTTGTTGCCAGACTCCCTGTATGGTTCGAGTTGAAAACCAGAGATCTGCACCACCTTTTCCCTCCGGACGCTTGGACGAGAAAATGAGCGTTTTGCCATCTGCACTGAGTGTCGGTTGGGATTCCCAATGGCGACTATTGACCAAAGGCCCCAAATTCATCGGTTCACTCCAATGGCCATTTTGCCATCTGGTTTCATACAGATCACATGATCCCAGACCTTGTCGATTGTTGCAGGAAGTAAAAATCATGATTCGGCCATCCTTGCTCAAACAATGGGCTCCTTCATTTTCTGATGTATTCAAATCAGGCATGGGAAGTGCATTTTGCCACTCGCCATTCATCAATGAAGACTGGTAAAAATCTTCTTGTCGACCATCATTCCGTGTAAAAACCATCTCCTGGCCATCAGCTGTAAAGGTGGGATTGAATTCGTCGCCACTGCTGTTTACAGCCGAAGTGAATGGAATCGGATGAAAAGGTACAGGATGATCCAGGGCATACTGTCGAAAGTGACAAATATCAATAAGTGATTTTGCGGTTAAAAGGTCGGTCTGGTCAAGATCAATAAATTGAATAAATCGATCGAGATAAGATGCTGTTTGAGTCCAGTGTTCTCGTTTGAAATGAAGTTTTCCGAGTTGAAAATAGACATATGGTTCACGAAGTGGATCGATGGTGATCAATGTTTCCATTGCAGAAACTGCTTCATCCTCACGACCGAGTCTGTTGAAGAGGATGGCCAATTGGGCTTGCGCTTCGTAATACGAGGGGGACTCTTTGACTGCTCTCTGAAAATACTGAATGGCTTTATCACCGTCCTTGGACCGGATAGCTTCTTTTGCTTTTTGGAAATACCTTTCTGCCTTTGGCGTTGGGTCGAAATGCGTTTGTCCAACGGCTATAAAACAGCTGAGAACCAAAACGAATATCAGGATAGTATATCTCATTATACAGTTGCAGGGGAATAACGATTGATCCAGCTGTTTGGTGTTTATTGATCGCCATCCAAAGGTAGAAAACCATTCAGCGTGGTATTCATTCTCTTCCAGTGTGGATATTCCAGCTATTCCCGACCTTGTCGGTATGAAGCAAGAGGAAGGTCTACTCGTCGGTACTGACGGACAGTCGAGATGTTGGTGGTGCGGACAGGATCCATTTTATCAGGCCTACCATGATCTGGAATGGGGGCAACCTGTTCATGATGAAATCCAGCTGTTTGAAAAGATCTGTCTGGAAGGTTTTCAAAGTGGACTCAGTTGGTTGACAATTCTTAGAAAGCGGGAAAATTTTCGTGCTGCCTTTGCTGGTTTTGATGTCCGGAAGATTGCACGATTTAGCGATGTAGATATTGCGCGATTAATGCAGGATACCGGGATCATCCGCAACAAGCGGAAAATTGAAGCGACAATCCAAAATGCTCGAGCAGTATGTAAGATGTATGATGAAGGGGAAACCCTTGCGGATTTTTTTTGGTCACGAATTCCGTCAGAAAATGAACGACCTGACAGAGTTACAATGGATGCTGTTCGGGTACTTACCCAATCACCAACATCCGTCAGAATCAGTAAGGATTTGAAAGAACGAGGGTTTTCATTTGTTGGTCCTGTGACAATGTATGCACATATGCAGGCGATGGGTATGGTCAATGACCATCTGGAAGGATGTTTTGTCAGAAACACTATCCTCAACAATCGCCAATAGTTTACTTGAGATATCATTCTCAAAACCAAACCCTATCACAATTCTCTATGTCTGAGCGAGCATTTGATATTATCCTTTTTGGCGCAACTGGATTTACTGGCCAACTTGTGGCTGGCGTTTTGGCTGCCAAGCAACAGAAAGAGCAATTTCGACTGGCAATAGCTGGTCGAAATTTGGCCAAATTAGAGGCCCTTCGTTTACAGATTGGGGATCCAGGAATTGGTATTATTCAGGCCGATACGGGTGACCGATCTTCCTTACTCAACTTGGTCCGACAGGGCAGGATATTGATCAATACAGCTGGTCCGTTCAATTGGTATGGGCAGTCGGTTGTTCAGGCCTGTGTCGATGTTGGCACACATTATCTGGATATAACGGGTGAGCCTGCATTTGTACACAAAGTATTTCAAGATCATCACCAGGCTGCTTTGGATAAGGGTATATGTCTCGTCAATTGCTGTGGTTTTGACAGTATTCCTGCTGATATTGGCGCTTGGTTGACGGCTCGTACATTACCACAGGAAGCACCAAAGCGAATCCAGGCGTTTGTAAGGACCAATGCGACTTTTTCTGGTGGAACATGGACCACAGCAATTCATGCGATTTATCAACGGGCGGTGCATAAAGAGGTAAAACACAGTTCTGGTCTTCGACATCCAGATACGCCCAAACTCCCGTTAAAAATTCATTTTCATCCAGTAGTCAAGAGATGGGCAATACCCATGCCTGTTGTTGATCCACATATTGTCAAGCGGAGTGCTCGTCATTTGCCAGAGGAATATGGAGAGGCGATCGCTTATGGGCAATACTATACGGTGGGTTCATTTTGGAAACTGATTCGATTGGTGGGTACTATCAGTATGGTGTTTGTAATGGTACGATTCGACTCAACACGCAATTGGTTATTCCGAAAGTTTCCGGCTGGGACGGGTCCGTCTCCAGAAAAAAGAAAGTCAAGTCGATTTGAGGTGAGAGTGATCGGGACGACTGAAAAGGAGCAGGTAGAAACGGTGGTTAGTGGTGGTGATCCTGGATATGATGACACGGCGAAAATGCTGAGTGAAGCAGCATTTACCTTGAAAGACCGAATTGAGAATG
>JAHEAU010000170.1 GCA_024642625.1 Lewinellaceae bacterium | reverse complement strand
GCGGGAACTGTGAGACTTTGAGACCGTAGGAAAGGCGAAAATTGGAAGGCGTAAAGAAGAGAAAGTGACCTGGCAGGAATTTCTTTGCGCCCAGACGATGGCTCTTTTGAGCCAAGTCTGGATCCGGACCCCCGAGGCTTCGGGGCGTCCGGGCCTTAATGACTTCGCGCACCTAGCGCCTTTGCGAGAAACCAATTTTGGACGATGAGACTTTGAGACCCTGGGATCAGGCGTTATTTCGTTATTGGGTTATTTCGATATTTCGAAAACTGAAAGTAGGCAGTCGGAAAGTGGAACCATGAGACTTTGGGACGAAGTGACTGAGGGACCATGAGAGAGAATTCAAACAGCCCCGACCCCGAGTTCTCGGGGGGGCGAAGCTCAAACTTTCAAACTACTGAACGTTGGGCTGTTTGAAAGTTGGATAGTTTGGGAGTTTGAACATGAGATCAAACAGCGAAACTCAACCAAAATATTCGGGGCTCTAACAATGCTGCATAAGGAATGCGAGCCGTTATAAAAACGAGGTTTCCAAAGTGTATTAAACCTTTGGCTCCCCCTCTCCTTCCTCGGGAAGGAGAGGAGGTCGGGGCCCAGACGATGGCCTCGACCCCGAAGGCCATGTCTGGATCCGGACATCCCGCAGAAGCGGGATCGTCCGGGGGTGAGGTTATCACCCTTCATTCTGGTAGCAACAACAAAAAAAAGCCCTGGTGCAGAACACCAGGGCTTTTTAAAATCCTAATTGAATTAGGCAATTACTTCATCAAACCAGACAACGCACTCAGGCGAGGCAGTACCACAAACTCGGTACGGCGATTCGCTTGACGGCTATCTGCAGTTGCTGGATCAGTAGCGTCAGCAGAAGCAGTCTGACCACGACCGGCAGCAGTCAGTTGGTTTGCTGGTACACCATTCTTCACCAATTCGCGAACAACTGATGTAGCACGAATAACGCTCAAGTCCCAGTTATCAGCAAAACGTGCTGATGAGATTGAACGACTGTCTGTGTGACCTTCAACCATCATGATCAATTCAGGATTTGCCTTCAATGTTTCAGAAAGAGTTGCGATGAAATCGCGACCTTCCTTTGACAGTCGAACTGAACCCGACTTGAAAAGGATTGGCTGAGCTCCTGTCAGATACATGCGATCATCGCGCGTCTGAACAGTCAAACCAGATTTTTCGTAATAACTCATGGCATTTTTCAGGGCATCCTTCACCTTGCTGAGCTCCATTCCACTGGCTTCGCCAGATTTTTTGGCAGCATCAAGCTGGTTTTTCATAGCATCCAGATCCTTCTGGGTAGATGCTATTTTTGAATTGAGGTTGTCCCGTTCTTCTGAAAGCTGCATTTTTTCAGCTTCCATTGCCTTGAGCTTGTTCTGATAATCGCTGATAGACTGGGCCAAAGCGTCCTTTTCAGCCATAAGCGCATTGAACTTCTTGGAAGACACGCAGGACTGAGCTGCAACCGCCAAAACCAACAGTGCGATGAGGAGATTCAGATGTTTCATACTGGAAAATTTGTTTCTTGTTCTTCGTTAGTTGGGCGAAGTTACCATTTTGTTGGAATCTATAGTGATTTAGATCACCATTTACTGTCCGGAACAGTCAATATTTTATTTTCCAATGCCATCCTCAAGTCCGAAACCCTCTTAATTTTACCATCAAACGAACTGATATGAACAATTTCCTGATCCACTTTCATTCTGGCTGGCGCTGGGTTTTCCTCATTTTGCTGGTGATTGCCCTGCTGAATAACCTGATCAAGTGGCGCCAGGGTGCCACAAACACTGAGGCTGATCAAAAATGGAATCTCTATGCCATGTCGGCAGCACATCTTCAGTTAATTGTTGGCTTTATCCTCTATTTCATGAGCACCAAAGTTCAGTTTTCGGGTGAATCCATGGCAGACCCAATCCTGCGCTTCTTCACCGCAGAACATATTCTCACCATGGTTGTCGCAGTTACACTGATCACCATTGGCTATTCCCGCGGAAAACGTGGAGCCAGCGACACAGCCCGTTTTCGTCTGGCATTTTGGTACTATCTGGGCGGTTTGATCTTTATTCTCGCTGGTATCCCCTGGCCCTGGCAGGAATATAGTGCTGGTTGGTTTTAATGACCTGAACCAAAACTTTATTTAGACTTCATATCTCTGGCTTGTGACTTTATCAGGTAGAAGGGAACTTCACACCTGAATCACAAACCATGGCTGAATCCATCTTTGTCCTTGTCATGATGGTCGGTGTACTGATCCTGAATCGGGATCAAATAGAATGATCAGACCGATTCTATCTTTGCTCTCATGAGCTCTACCAGGTCTACCATACTGGGATTATTGTTTGTCAGTTTCTCTTCAGTTTCTCTTACGGGGCAGGATACCATTCTCGCTATTCCCGTTGTGGAAGTCAATGAAGATCGGCTACAGAATGCACCTGGTCAAACCATTCAACTGCCCGACAGCCTGGAAATGTTGTTTCTCCATTCCGCCAGCTTGCAAGACCAATTGCAATTGAATCCAGCTAATCATGTACGCTCATATGGTCCTGGTCGTTTGGCCACCATGAGTGCTCGAGGCAGTGGTTCCGGTCAACATACCGTCTCCTTTGATGGTTTGAACCTTCTCAATCCATTGTGGGGTCTGGTGGATTACAGTCAGGTGCCCCTCTTCTTTTTTTCCACAACAGGCCAACATTCAGGGAATCAGACTAGCCGGATCGGCAGTGGCAGTGCTGCAGGACAATCCACACTGGGCACCGGCCTTTCTGCCATCCAGAGATCGGGCTTGGAAGCCCAGCTGGAAATGGGCAGTTTTCAGACGTTGAAGACCGGCATAGGTGCACATTATTCCTGGAAGGAACGGTCAAAAGTGCTTCTGCGAGTGATGCGTGATCAAGCCGAAAATAACTATCCATTTCTCGATCGATTCGGCGATAGGAAAAGCTTGTCCCACGCTCGATTCTCTCAACAAGGAATCCTGCTTGACGCTACAACTCAATTGTCATCAAAACATGAAATCGGGTTGACTGCATGGGCCCTCAAAGGTTATCGACAAATTCCGCCAACACTGGCCCAACAGAATTCTGAAGCTCAGCAAGAAGACGAATCAGCTCGAATTCTGCTTCGCTGGCAATGGCGAACAAAACAGTGGATAGGCGGTATCCGAACAGCATATCTGACAGATGGCCTGCATTACACCGACCCGGCTTCAGGAGGACTGGACAATCAAACACAATCCCGTCAAGTCGAAGTCCAAACCTGGGCTACCAATAATTTGGGGCGTGGCCAGTCTATCCTCGGTGAACTGGGTCATCGGATCATACGAGGAAGTTCAGATCACTATGCCAACCTTCCTGACGAATCCCGAACATATCTCCATCTTCGGTACAGTTGGACTTCCCATTCCACTCCATTGAAGATTTGGTTATCACATCGAAGTGAGCAAGCTGCAGGAGAAATTGCCTGGAGTATCCCGTCAATTGGGATTGAATATCAGTTCAAACCATTCATCTTTCGAGGACATCTCAGTCGGCATGTCCGATGGGCTGCCTGGGATGATCGATACTGGGTTCCTGGTGGAAATCCGGATATCCAGCCCGAAAAAGGATGGACAAGTGAAGCAGGTTTCACATGGACGCCTTTCAAATTATCAGGAGATTTACTGCTTTCTGTCAATGGCTATTTCAGACAAGTCAATGACTGGATCCAATGGACTCCCCAGCCTGGTTACTGGTCACCAGAAAATCTATTTAACGTAAGAAGTCAGGGAGTAGAAAGTACACTTTCCTGGTCATTAACCTCCTGGTTGCGATATTCCTGTCGCTATGCGCTGACCCAATCATTACGACGGGATAGAGATGAAATGCAAACCACAAACGATCGGCAATTACCCTACATCCCGCTGCACAGTGTTCGTCAATATCTCTACCTCCAACAGTGGGGATTCACATTTCGTATACGTCATCAATGGACGGATGCTGTTTCTACCCTGGCTGACGGAAGCGAAGGGCTACCTGCATTTCATCTGTTGCACCTGGATCTAGCCAGGACGATGCTGTGGGGCAGGCAGGATTATTTGCTCTGGATTCGTTGTGAAAACGTATTGGACCACACGTATTATCTGGTCAGGAACCTTCCTCTTCCAGGACGTCAGTTTTCAGTGGGTATTCGATGGACCATGGATTGAAAAATTATTCATTTATGCTGAACGTAAAGTAGATAATCCACCATCAACATGTATAATTTGCCCGGTAATCCAGGAGTTTTTTGGGTCTAACAGAAAGCTCGCAGCTGAAGCTATGTCTTCCGGTTGCCCAAACCGGTTCAACGGATGACGTCGTGCAGATGCCTCCCTTTTTTCCGGCGTACCCAGCCATTTTTCTGCCAACGGTGTTTCAGTTAATGAAGGCGCTATGGCATTGACACGAATCGTTGGGGCGAATTCCGCTGCAAGGGTACGTGTTAATCCTTCAACAGCTCCCTTTGCAGCAGCAATCGAAGAATGAAACGGCATACCCTGACCTACGGCCACTGTACTGAAAAGTACCACTGAAGCATGTTCAGATCGTTTCAAGGCAGGCAGACATCCCTGGATAGTTTGGACTGCACCAACAACATTGATCTCAAAATCCTGACGAAATTGTTCAGCTGTCAATGTGCGAAATGGTTTCAATACAATGGATCCCGGGGCATAGACAAGCCCATCCAAAGGTTCGTCCATGATCTCTGCCGGTAACTCAGCTTCTAATGCGTCAAAGTAAAACCAGTTGGCTCCTGATGGGGTGCCGTCTTGATTTCTGGATCCACAAATCACCTTATGGTTGTTCAGTAATAGTTGGTCGGCAATTGCACTGCCGATACCTTTTGATCCACCAATGATCAAATATCTCATTGTCTGCATGTTTAGACCATGCGAACAATGTGGTGAGACAACAGTTCAAGAATCTGTTGTAAATCACGTTTCAGCCTTTAAAAAAATCAAGAATCTGATTGATCATCAGTTCCACAACCCCAAGTGTTCCAGATGGATCTCCTCACCGTAAAATTGACGGGTAGTGGCTTCGAATGAAGGCGTAAAGTCTGATACATAAAAGCGATGTGGAGGAGAAGGTTCAGTGCGGAGGATATCCGCTTCCTCCAATCGTCGCTTGACTGCATGGGCAACGACATCCGTAGAGTCGAGGATACGCACTTTTTGATCATACCACTTTTCGATTTCATTCCGAATCAATGGGTAGTGCGTGCAAGCTAATAGCAAAGTTTCGATGTCCGCCAACTTCGGATCTCCTAGATACGTATCAAGCACAGACTGGCTGATTGCGTCATGGACAAACCCCTCTTCTATCATTGGCGCCAGCAGAGGAGTTGCTAGTGAATGAACTTGTACAGAAGGCATCTTGTCCCGAATCCGGGCGGCATAAATACCTGAGTTGATGGTAGTTTTAGTGGCGATAACACCAACTTGTTGATGACCTAGCCGAATCACCTCTTCCACCAAAGGGTCGACGACATTTACAAAAAGGGTGCGGTGCTCAAAAAAATCGAGAAGGACATCATAAGCTGCAGATGAAGCGCTATTGCAAGCCACCACGATCAACTTGCATTTCTGCTCCAGGAGGAATTTGGCAATTCGAAGGCTGTAATATCGAATTGCATCGGCTGATTTATCACCATAGGGCATGTGCGCCGTATCCCCAAAGTAGATGATCTGTTCCTGAGGCAATAAACGCACAACGGCATTGGCAACCGTCAGGCCGCCAATGCCGCTGTCAAAGATACCGATGGGACAGTTCCGGGTATCCAAGTTATTTCTGTGAAGCAGGTTCTTCCACAGGCATTGTAATCCCCAATTTGGTCATTACCATCTCTGTAATGTTCAGATTCTCTTGTGCATAGAGGAGGATGCCATTGCCTGGGCTGGCGTCGAATATATATTGGTATCCGCCTGCAGCTGCAACTGCATCGATGGCATCTTGCATTTTTTGAATGATTGGTGCAATCAGACTTTCTTGCTTTTCAGCAACCTTTTGACGCATTTCTTGCTCAAGAGCGCCAATTTCTGTTTCCATTGCTTGAAGCTTCTTAGCCTCTTCTTCTTGTAATTTTGGTGCAATCTCTCCCTGTTGAACCTTTGTTTGAAGTGCCATTCCTTGCTTCTGATAATCTTCGATCATAGATTTCAGACGGGCTTCATATTGCTTTTGGAATACTTCCAACGAACTGTTTGCCTCTTTCACTTCAGACAACTGGCTCATAACCTGTGCGGAGTTGACATATCCGAACTTCTGAGCAGAGGCTGTAAGAGCTAAAAACCCGAAGCAAAGGGTGATCATAATGTGCTTCATACTGTACTAATGATTTCTTTGTGTGATTAAGGTGTCGGAGACGACGTTCCGGAAATCGATATTGGAGGACTTGCCGTTCAATTCGAATGCAAAAGTAGGGAATGCCCTTAATTCCTCGCCAATCTCTGAATAAGATCTTCCGTCTTGTCAAATTGAGGGTTCGCGAAAATGATTCCGGAAGAACTGCTTTTATCAAAGATGAAGTCATATCCTCGTTCATTCGCATACGTCTCAATGGTACCATAGACTTTATCCTGGATGGGACGGACCAACTCTTGCCGTTTTTTAAATAATTCGCCTTCTGGTCCGAATTTGGACTTCTGCATTTCACGAATTTCCTTCTCTTTGGTCAGGATATCCTTTTCTTGTTGTTGACGCATTTCTTCACTCATCAACACTTGTTCTGCCTGGTATTTATTGTACAAGCCCTTGACCTTGTCAAATTCTTGTTCGATTTCCTGCCTCCATCGGGCAGCAATCTTGTCTACATCCGCCTGAGCTGTTTTATAATCGTCAAGACTTTCCAAAACCAGGTTGATATCGACGACGGCTACTTTTTGAGCCTGAATTGTGGCCTGGTTCATCAACAAACCAAAAGCGAGGAGGAGCAGAGTTTTCGTGTACTTCACGTGATATTCGTTTTTTGATAGGATATGGTTGCACTACTCTAAGCGGCAAAAATACGGTTTTATTGCCTCGGGAATGTGTTCCTGGGTATTGTGATCATGCGCTGCCGGAAATGGTTTTGCTTTCCTTAACAGACACTATTGATTATCAATAACTTATATCACAATAAGTGATCAGTAATCTCAACTATTAACGGCGGTTTAACAGCCTGTTTCCTGCACGAAAAACCGTAGGTTTGTAAAAATGTATCACCATGCGTCCGAGTTGGAACGGAGTATACCCTGCATTAACTACACTTTTTCATCCTGATGAATCCATTGATCTGAAGGGTATGGAAAAGAAGGTGGATGATCAGATTCAATGTGGCGTTCATGCGCTGATCCTGGGTGGGAGTCTGGGTGAAGCCTCTACTTTATCTGCCGATGAAAAAAGGGAATTACTGGCCCATATCGTGTCTTACACGGATGGACGGGTACCCGTCATCATGAATGTCGCTGAATGCCGGACGAAGGAGGCTCTGGCATTTGTTCGGCTATCAGCTGAGGCCGGAGCTGACGGCTTGATGGTTCTGCCACCCATGCGGTATAAAGCAGATGAAGACGAAGTCACCACCTGGTTTAGTGCGATTGCACATGAAACAGATTTACCCATCTTACTTTATAATAACCCGGTGGACTATGGGATCGGTTTGTCACTCCGCCAATTTGAGACGCTGTTGCACATTCCCACTGTTCAGGCAGTCAAGGAATCTACCCGCGATGTGACCCAGGTCATCCGGTTGAAGAGTGCCTTTGGCGATCGGCTCAAGGTACTTTGTGGAGTTGATACGCTGGCCCTGGAAAGTCTCCTGCTCGGTGCCGACGGATGGGTAGCTGGTCTGGTGAATGCCTTCCCCGAAGAAACGGTGGCCATCTACAACCTGGCTTTGGCTGGCAAGATAGCTGAGGCACGAACGATCTATTCCTGGTTCATGCCGCTA
>JAHEAU010000011.1 GCA_024642625.1 Lewinellaceae bacterium | reverse complement strand
AAATAATTGGCAAAGTGTACCTAAAGAAGTGGGTAGAGTATCGCCCAGCCGATGGTCAGGTGTTGGACTTAACCAGAAGTGGCCTTTACTGACCGACCATGCTTTGAGGAAGTGGTTAGTCTCATCAGGTGCCTGAAAAGGTGGCGTCAGGAAGACATAGCTTAACCCAATCAGAAGCGTGATCAACCCGGCCCACATTTCGGTCCGTGAAATCTGCATTCCCGAAAGTACATCTTCGGAACATATTGCCAGGAAGTGACTTTGTGTGGATTAGTTTGCCCGCCAATAAAATGGTGTAAAGAGGACTAACACAGTAAATAGTTCAAGTCGACCAAGGAGCATCAGAATGGAAAGTGTCCATTTGGCAACATCGGGCGTAGCTGCGAAATTGGATACAGGGCCGACTGTTCCAAGACCCGGGCCAACATTACCTAAACAGGTTGCTACAGCACCTGCGGACGAGATAATATCCATGCCCAATGCTGTCAAGACCAAAGTCCCAACAACAAATGAAGCAAGATAAACCAGTAAAAAGACCAGGATATGCGTGAGGATTCGAGGAGCAACGACCTGGTGATCCAGTTTGATCCGGATTACAGCACGTGGATGCAAAATGCGTTTGAACTCGAGATAGGAATTCTTCAGGAACACCAAATGGCGGATCGTTTTGATTCCTCCCGCAGTAGACCCGGCGCTGCCACCTGTAAACATGAGCAGGAAGAAAAAGAATGTCAGCAGATAGCCCCATGTTGTATAGTCTGCAGATACAAAGCCCGTGGTAGTGACAACAGAGGCAACCTGAAACAATGCATCGCGGAAGATCTTCTCGCTATAGTCATTTTTGAACAGGAACAAGAGCGCTACCGCTATACCTGAAGCGAGAATCATACCAAGGGTGTATGCCCGAAATTCTGTGCTTTTCCAGGCTCTTCTGAATCGGCCGGTAGTGAAATAGTATATGATCGTAAAATTGGTACCTGCAAGAAACATGAAGATGATGAGCAGGTACTGAATCATTGGCGTATCCCAATGAGCAATACTTGCATTCTTGGTGGAAAAGCCTCCGGTTGCCATTGTGGTAAACGCGTGATTTATCGCATCAAAACGGGTCATCCCAGAGATGCACAACCCCAGAAAGAGAAGTGCTGTCAATCCAACATAAACAAACCATAGCCGCTTTGCAGTTTCCTGAATACGTGGATGGATTTTATCCGAGGTTGGGCCGGGAGCCTCAGCAACAAAGAGTTCGATTCCACCAATACCCAACAGGGGGAGAATGGCTACTGATAAAACTATGATGCCCATTCCCCCTATCCATTGGGTCAAGCTGCGCCAAAACAGGATACTGGGTGATACGGATTCGATATCTGTAAGAATAGAGGCACCTGTAGTCGTAAAACCTGACATACATTCAAAAAATGCATCTGCAATCGAAAGAATACTCCCACTGAACAAGTAGGGAAGCATGGCAAATCCCGAGATGGCCAACCAACCCATGGTGACAATCAAATATCCGGTTCGTTTGTTAATCCGTGCACCTCCACGAGGTCGGGCCAGCCAGCTGAGAAAGCCAATAAGAATGATGACCATTCCCGAATACAGAATAGGCATGTGCTGTTGATCGGTGTAATAGAGCGAAACAGGGAGGCAGAGGAAGACACTCAACCCCAGAATGATCAACAGTGCTCCAACAACATGGATTGTATCCCGAAAGGATAACATTAGCGAAACATTTTTTCTACAGCATTAATTGCTTCCGGAAGCGCAAAGACAATGACCTTGTCATCTAATTGCAGCTGAAAGTTACCATCCGGGATCAGGCTTTCATCATCCCGGATCACACCGCCAATCAAAGCATTGTTGGGGAATCGTAATTCGCGGAGTGGGTATCTGGTCAGTTTGTTGGATTTCTGTACGACAAACTCGATGATTTCAGCATCAACACCATGCAAGCTGGTAATAGCCTCAATCTTCCCTTTGCGAACATATCTGAATATGTTGTTCGCAGCAATCAACTTTTTATTGATGATTGTATCAATGCCAATATTCTGCGAAATGTGGGTGTAGTCGGCATTTTCTACCAAAGCGATGGTCTTTCCAATGCCAAATTCCTTGGCCATCAAACTGGTGATGATATTCGTTTCTGAATTCGGTGTCACAGCAATGAACACATCCATTTTTTCAAGTCCTTCCTCCTTCAACAGTTCGACATTGCCGGGGTCACCCTTGATCACCAGCGAGTTGGACAGGCACTCGACCAGGTCCTTACAGGTGTTCTTGTCATTGTCAACGATTGTAACATGGTATTCATCTTCTAGCAGTTCTGCGCTGCGCTGGCCGACATCAGAGCCACCTACAATCATGATTCGGGTGGCCTTGCTTCCTTGTTTGCCAAAGACATTCAATACCTCATCAATCTTGTCTCTGGCAGTGATGAAGTAGAGGTGATCATTACTGCGAAGAATCGTTCCCCCTCGAGGAAGGATTGTATTGTGTCCTCGCAGAATGGCTATAGGTTTGAACTGAAACTTCTTATGATTATCTGTGATTTGATCAATGGTATGATTGATTACAGTTGATTGGCTGTCCAGGGTTATACCGTACAAAGAAATCTTGCCGCCTTCAAATTCGAAGTGATCGGTCAGGGAGCTTTGTCTGACCAAGCGTTCAATTTCCTGTGCGGCCAGTGCTCTTGGTGAGATTAGGCTATCAACACCAAGTTCACAAAAGATCTTCCGCGTCCCCGTGTCGAGATATTCAACATTATTTACACGGGCTATCGTTTGCCGGGAGCCCATCTTTTTTGCTAAAATGGCAGAAACCAGATTTGTTTTTTCAGATGTAGTTACAGCAAGAAAGAGGTCAGCCTCTTCAGCGCCAGCAGCTTCAAGGACAGCAACAGAACCAGAATCCCCACGAATGACCTGTACATCAATATGGGATTGGGCATATTCCAATACCTCTGAATTAATATCGATGAGTACGATATTCTTCTGTTCAAAGGAAAGCAATTTGGCCAGGTGGAAACCAATGTCTCCGGCGCCAGCGATCACGATTTTCATTCGCGAAGTTGAATTGAGGTGCAAATATCCTTATTTCAATGACAATAGACCGGATTATTCAGGTTTGATGCCCATATTAACCTATTTAAGGCGAGCTCCTTCACTCCTGAGAACCCTCCAATGTTATGGTCGTATCCCGGTTTCCAATCGAATGCTCTGGTTGACCAAAAGACGACGGATGGACATATTCCAACCCTCATTTATTGGATTGCATCGAGTATAGAAGATCCAAGGTCACGGAGGCCATAGTGATAAAATTTTTATATGTGAAGCAACCTTTTGTCATGATCTGAACACCATAAGTCTAAACAAGGTGGTTCATGTGACCTGAATATCCAGAGTGTGTCTTCTTTTTTTTACTAATTATCTCAAGGCATGATGTGGTATCAGGTCCAGAAAGTCGGCCGTAATTGACAGTGCAAACGTAATTTTTTTAATCTCAAAAAGGTAAAACGAATTTAAATAAAGGTCTTTTGAATTTACCCTGCATAATTATTGTCTCGTTGGCATTTAAAACGTGCTGTATGATCCAGGGAAAGGAATCTCCTTGGCGGATCATATTTAACAGGCAATCAACTTTCACTATATGCCGAGTTAATTGGAATTATCAATAAACATATCACAAATCCAAATTCCGTTTCCCATGAAAACAAAATTACACTTCGTATTTTTTCTGGCCTGTTTGTTGACAGGATTTCTCAGTGCACAAGACCTTCGGCAGAGGTTGGATATGCCACCCGGTGCCAAATGTCATGATTTGGTGCGACTGCCAGGAGGAACAACATTATTGGTTGGCGAAATGACGGGCACTCCGATTCCCTCCGGATGGATATCCATGCTTTCAGAAACAGGTGACATCCTCTGGACAAAGATTCCGTTTGATCAAAATCTGGGCTCTCAATTCTATCGTGTTTTACCAGACTCAGACAGCACTGTCCTGATCGGCGGTACAAAATATGTCGACCAGAACGATGGTACCGATCTATTGTTAATCCGAATGACCAACAAGGGAAATATTTTGTGGTCCAGAACTGTCGATTTTCATCTTGTTGATATTTTCAATGATATGGATTTATTCGATAAAGGCGCTGTCCTGGTCGGGACTACATTAGATGAAGAAACCAACCTGGATGTGGTTGTTGCCGCCTTCGATGAAAATGGTGCTCCAGGGATCATGCGTCAATTTGGCGCGGCTGGTCTTGAACGTGCAATTGGCATTCGCTATGCCGGCCCTCACGGTTTTTATATCTGTGGCACAACCACCAGTTATACATTTCCCGGTCTTCCACAGAGTGCTTTTTTGATGCAGATTTCACCTGTATTTTCACTTTCCTGGATGAAATTGATCGGGGACACAGAGGAACAACGCGTGCAAGGATTGGCACTGGGAGTCCAGGGCTATCCCATGATAATCGCCCATGAATCCGGGAATATTGTTGCCGATTATATCTGCCAGTTTAATCATACGGGCAGTTTGGAATGGGCCAAGTCGTTCAATACCCAGGAACTCAGAGCGATAACACGATCACCAGGTGGAAAGATATTTGTCGCAGATAATAACACGGTTTTTGGTCTGGACAAAGATGGGCAAGTCGTCAGTACCTGGCTTCTTCAACCTGATGCCAACTTCAGGACGTCATGTTTGCAAATCGGTGATAAAGGCCAATATCTCCTTGGAGGCTGGAATGAAGGCCTTCAGGATTATCCAGCAATGCATGCTATCAGGGATCCACTAATGTCTTCTTGCGATATTGGTACGGTCATTACAAATGGTCAAGACTATGAACCCAAAATAATCAATCAACTCATTAATGAATTTAGTGGTGGTCAAGTTAAAGGTGGCAAAATTGAAATGGTTGATATTATTATTAATCGACTGGTTGATTGTCAATCCACGAGCTCAACTGAATCAGCAGAAAAGGCTTTTGCAATGGCCGCCTTCCCAAATCCAACGCAAGGATTTGTCAGACTTGACGTGCCCGTTGGTTTATCGGGGTTTCTGAATTGGTACAGACTGGATGGAACGCTGGTAAAACAGGAATACCTTGAAATGAACTCTGGACCAGTAATGGTCGACCTAAGTAACTTTTCTCCAGGAGGATATCTTGTCGAATTCCAGACTGCGGATCAACGGTGGACAGCAACGATTATTCGAACAGAATAGGAATGTCGAAATCTAACGGGTCCTTCCTATCTTGGCTCCATGACCACCTGGAGCCAATTGAAGCGGCATTTCGGTGACCGATTACGGACAGACCACCTCCACAGGGTACTCTATGCAACGGATGCATCCGTGTACCGGGAGTTACCTGTGGGCGTGGCCTGGCCTCGTGATCATGATGACGTTTCTGCGTTGATTGACTTTGCCATTGCAGAGCAGTTGCCCCTGATACCCAGAACAGCGGGTACCTCTCTGGCAGGCCAGGTGGTCGGGTCGGGTCTGGTTGTCGACTTTTCACGGTATATGAACCGAATACTTGAAGTGGATGTGGACAGTCGTCAAGTCGTGGTTGAGCCCGGTGTGATCAGGGATGAATTGAACCGGACATTGCACAGTAGCAGCCTCCTTTTTGGCCCTAATACGGCCACAGCAAATCGCTGCATGATCGGTGGAATGGTGGGGAATAATTCCTGTGGATCTACGTCCATTATTTATGGTTCTACCCGGGATCGGCTGGTCAGTGTTGATGCATTTCTGAGTGATGGCAGCAAGGCCCGGTTTACCCAATTAGACACTGTTGCATATCAGGAAAAATTGCATTTATCAGGCCTCGAAGGACATATCTATCGCGCCATCCAGGATTTATTATCAAAGAATGAGGTCCGGGATGAAATTCGACGCCAGTTTCCCAAGCCTGAAATCCAACGTCGAAATACCGGATATGCATTGGATCGACTCCTTGCCAATTCGCCCTTCACGAAGGACGGTCCCTTATTCAATATGTGTCATCTACTGGCTGGATCGGAAGGCACACTGGCACTGAGTCATCGGATTACGTTACAGCTGGATCCATTGCCCCCTGCAGCGGTCGTCCTTGTTTGTGCCCATTTTCATTCGTTGCGCGAGATGACCGAATCGGTCCTTGTCGCTATGGAGCACCCCCTGTTTGCATGCGAATTGATGGACAAAACAGTGCTTGATTGCACATTGAATAATCGACAATATCAACCCCATCGTGCTTTTTTGGAAGGAGATCCAGCTGCTGTGTTGATATGCGAATGCAGAGGCGATACGATCCAGGAAGCGGACAGCCTGGCTATAAAACTGGTCCGTGATTTGGGTCAACGCGGTGCAGCTTATGCTGTTCCACTGGTCAAAGGTCCTCAAGTAGAACTGGTCTGGGCATTACGTGCTGCGGGTTTGGGTGTATTGGCCAATTTGCCCGGTGACCCGAAGGCTGTGGCATGCATCGAAGACACAGCAGTTGCTCTGCCCGATCTTCCAGATTATATCGATGATTTGGACCGACTGATTCGGTCTTATGGACAACGCGCTGCTTATTTCGCACACGCGGGTGCCGGGGAGCTGCATGTTCGGCCTATTCTCAACCTGAAAGAGGAAGAAGGCCAACGACTTTTTCAAGAGATCACAAGTTCTGTCGCAGATCTGGTAAAGAAATATAAGGGTTCCTTTTCCGGTGAACATGGAGATGGTCGCTTGAGGGGTTCCTTTATTCCAACATTATTTGGTGAAAAGATAACGGGTTGGTTTGAGGATGTAAAAGATATTTGGGATCCCAATCACCTGTTTAATCCAGGAAAGATCGTACGGGTTCCATCGATGCTTCAGGATTTGAGATATGCCCCAGGTCAGCAAACGAAAGCGTTGGTTACAGCATTGGATTTTTCGGATAGTGGAGGCCTATTGAGGATGGCAGAACGTTGTAATGGATCCGGTGATTGCCGAAAATTGCCAACTACTGGCGCAACCATGTGCCCGAGTTACCAGGCCACTCGAAATGAAAAAGATACGACACGTGCACGGGCAAATGCATTGCGGGAATATATCACGCGCAGTCAGGATAAAAACCCCTTCCTCGAACCCGGTTTAGCTGAAGTAATGGACCTTTGTTTGAGTTGTAAAGGCTGTCAACGGGAATGTCCATCCGGGGTCGACTTGGCGGCCATGAAGGCGGAGTGGCAACATCAAATTCACGAGCAAAAAGGTATCCCATTTCAATATGTTCTTTTTGGCCGTATTGCGGATATCAATAAATGGCTCTCGCTTCTTCCCGGGTTGTATAATCAAATGGTCAAATGGTCTGTCGTAAAATCTATACTTAAAGCACTGGCAGGAGTTGATGAAAGACGGACGTTGCCCGCATTAAATAGCAGTCGATTTTCACAGTGGTACCAAAAATCAGGACAACATATCCCTATTCGTCAACCTGAAAAGGGAATGGTTTGGTTATTTGCTGACGAATTTACCGAATATTACGATTTAGGTGTCGGGCAAGCAGCTATTCGACTTCTTCATGGATTGGGATATCGGACCCGCATTCCAGACCACAGGGAAAGTGGTCGCGCCGCAATTTCAAAGGGCATGTTGACCCATGCGAGGAAGATGGCCCAAATGAATATTAAATCCTTGTCAAAGCAAATGAAGGCTGAGGATGTATTGATTGGTTTGGAACCTTCATCAATCCTCACACTCCGGGATGAGTATTTGCGACTGGCCGGGCCGGAATTACATGCAGAGGCAAAACAAGTAGCGCAATCTTCATTTATGATCGAGGAGTTTCTGTATCGGGAGGCGCAGGCAGGTCGTATTTCTACTGACGATTTTATTCATGAACCAAAGCATATTTTATTGCATGGTCATTGCCACCAAAAGGCATTGAGTGAACAATCCCAGGCTGCATTCCTTCTTGCGTTACCAGCAGGACATCAGGTTGAAATTTTATCCTCCGGCTGTTGTGGAATGGCAGGTTCGTTCGGATATGAAACAGACCATTATGATGTGAGCCAACAGATCGGGGAATTAGTCCTTTTCCCAGCTGTACGACAGGCTGATCCACGAACTGTTATTGCTGCCTCTGGGCATAGCTGTCGTCATCAAATTCACGATGGGACAAGCAGGATATCCCGACATGTAGTGGAGATATTGGAAAAATCTCTTAAGGGAAATTTCAAGCACTAATACTCAAAAAAACAAATAAATTCCAAGCACAAAAAATCAATGACCAAAACAAATTATCGTTTTGGTCATTGCTATTTCGAATTTATTTGGAATTTGGCATTTGTATTTTCAAACAATGTATCTCAAAGCTTCAATCTCGGCTACTGTTTTCGGAATTGGATCCCCTAATATTTGATAGCCTTTTTCCGTGATCAGCACATTGTCTTCAATACGAATGCCACCAAAATTGCGATATTTTTCAAGGGCGGAATAATTGATAAAGTCAGTGTGTTTTTTATCCGCTCGCCACTGATCAATTAATTCAGGAATAAAATAAATTCCGGGTTCAACAGTCAACACAAATCCTGGCTGCAACTTACGCGCCAGACGAAGATAAGCCAGTCCGAATTGATCGCTTCGCTGCACGTCTTTTGAATAACCGACATGATTTTCACCAAGATCTTCCATGTCATGGACATCCAGTCCGATCATATGACCAAGACCATGAGGAAAAAACAAAGCGTGCGCCCCTGCAGCAACTGCTTCATGACAGTCTCCTTTCATCAGGCCGATGTCCTTTAGTCCATTGGCGATGATGCGGGCGGCATGAAGGTGTACATCTTTGTATGCCACACCTGGTTTACAGGCTTCTATCGCCAGTATTTCAGCGTCGAGTACGACTTCATACACCTCCCGTTGCTTGTTGGTGAAATGTCTGTCGACCGGGAATGTTCTGGTAATGTCTCCAGCGTAGTGCATGCGCGATTCGGCACCAAAATCACCTAAAACCAGTTGGCCACTTTCCAGCGTATTTCCGTGATAATGATTGTGCAATGTCTGCCCATCCTTACTCAGGATGATGCCATATGCAGGAACAACTTCTTCTGCTTCGCACATCCCTGTAACCAGGCTTGCCAGATCAGATTCGTGCAGCCCCTCTTCGGCTTCTCTCATGACAGAAACATGCATGCGACCACTCAAGTCAACGGCCCAGGTCATTTCATCGATTTCCTCCTGTGATTTGAGCGATCGTTGAGCCACAACGGCATGGATCAAACCTTCAGAAAATCCAGCTTGGATTGCTTCAACTGACCGGCCCGTCCATGTAGCTAATCGCAGGATTGTTTCGCCACGATAGGGTGGTAGGAAATGCAATTTATCGCCAGCAGCTTGAACATCCGCGGATAATCGATCCATTGGACGGACTTCATCAAGTCCAGCTTGTTTTGCCTGTTCAGCTAGTGTTGGTTGTGATCCAACCCAAACAATGTCTTCAATGGTGAGGTCATCACCATAGAGAATGGATCGGCCTGTTCCCGAATCAATTGTCAATGCCAGGCCAGGATTGTCCAATCCACTGAAGTACAAGAAGGAACTGTCCTGGCGAAAATGATAGGGATTACCTCTATAATTCATAGCGGCATCGATATTTCCCGAAATCAGAATGAGACCGTTGCCCAAGTCTGAGGCAAGGCGTGAACGACGCCCTTGATATGTGGAAGCTGAAAACATGTTCTTGAATTTCTTGAGGTGGAAAGATACGGCTTGCCTGTCGATCAGTCAGCTTTAGAGCCAGTGATCTTGCGCATCAGTTCATCGGCAGCTGAGAATGGACTTGTCTTCCCGTTTAAAACGTCAGCTTCAAGCTGCTTGTAATCTTCCCGATGTCGCGAAAATACCCAAGTTGACAATTGGTCCATCAGACTCTCCCGCAGCCAAAACCCGGATTGGTCTTTTCGTTGTGCTTGAAAATGACCATTTTCCTTGAAAATAGAAATGATATTCTGAATTGTTTCTTCGACTTGTACCAATCCGGTTTGCTCAATAGAGGAAGCTAGAAGTACAGGAACGGATTGTCCTGATGAACGTTCCGGATAGAGGTGCAGGGCGCGCTGATAATGCATTTGGGCCTCTCGAGCAAGTGCCATTCGATCACCGTCTGCTTTATGAATAATGACCAGATCTGCCAGTTCAACGATACCTCGTTTAATTCCTTGAAGTTCATCACCAGCTCCGGGGATGAGCAGAAGAACAAACAGGTCTGTCATCGCCTGAACAGCAGTTTCACTTTGACCAACACCGACGGTCTCCACCAGGATTTGTGAGAATCCTGCTGCTTCGCACAACACAATGGTTTCTCTTGTTTTCCTAGCCACTCCACCAAGGGAGGACCCTGCTGGAGAAGGGCGTATATACGCTTTCGGATCTCGTGAGAGGTTGTCCATCCTTGTTTTGTCTCCAAGGATACTACCGTGATGGACCCCACTTGATGGATCGATGGCCAGAACAGCGATAGAATGGCCTCGGGCAGTGAGCATGGTCCCAAAGGCATCAATGAACGTACTTTTTCCGGCTCCTGGAGTGCCACTTATACCGAGGCGAATGGAGTTTCCGGAATAGGGTAGACAGGCTTCGATCAACTCAGTGGCTGGTTGACGATCAATTGATCGTGTACTCTCAATCAAAGTGATCGCCCGACCCAAAGCTACTCGGTCCCCTTGGCGCAATCGGACAAAGAGTTCATCAGGCGAATGGGTCTTCCTTTCCATGAGTACGAATGTACCGAATTCTCTGCATGAATCCAGAGGTTAATGTTTTTAAGAATTGATCAAATTATCATTTTAACAATTGATAACTAAATGATATCCAGTGTTTAGGTATTAAGATTTTCAGTCGATAAGGTTAAGGTTTGTGAATGCGACTTCTTCTTGTTGCTCTGTCTTTGATCTGCACCTACCTTGGTGATTATCCACCTGTTTGTACGACCAGGTTGGCGGCTCCAGACTTTCACCGGTCATTCTCTTCTCTTCCCGGATTCGTCACCTGGTCGTTTTATTTTGGATCACAAGCCTCGATAAGTAGTTCGAGAGCGAAGTAAATTTGTGCTTATAAAACCATACGGACTTAAGCAGAAATAATCCGTTTCAGACTCGCAACCAGGCTTCTTCCGCAAGAGAAATTGTCACTTCTTCAAGGGCATAACTTCCAGCTAGAGGATCCATCACTCGATGTAAATGTCCCTCCTCCTTCAATAAATGTTGAACGTGATGAGCAATTCGATGTGCAAATCCAGGCGACTCAAAAGCAGGTGGAATGATGGAGAGGTAGTCAACTCCACCCATCACTGCACTCAAGGCCCTGGTCGTCGCAGCGATATAGGATGATTCCCATGTCAGGCTTGGATCCGGGTGTATGGTTGCCTGGATGTGACAGGGCGTATCTGCAGATAATCCATAGCTGGCCATTAAATGACCCCAGATAATTCGCCAGGCCCGAAGACGAGTAATCTCCAACAAATAGGATGACCCGATCTCAAAATGGGCGACCAATCCATCTGCAGCAGGCGAGTTGGCCACTTCGCTATCGAACCAAATTCGAATTTGTTCTGTCAACTGATAGAGCTCGTCGATCGGTCGGATGGCAGGTCCAATAGAAGCGGCAATGGATTGCCATTTTGGAAAGATCTTTTTCAGGAAGGCATGTGAATCAGGATTTTCGCCATACATCCATCCGCCTGCCAATTGATCAGGATGAGCTAACCGAGCAGCACTGGTCGATAGCACTTCCTGAAAGATCTGGACGTCAGATCCCGGGTTTAACTGCCAGAACACAGGTGCCACGTCCATCAAGATTCCATCTGTCAATGTTGGGACATCCAGTGGATCAACATGCGTGAATGCAATGGATTGGGCACCTTCTGACAATGCAAGAATGGCCAGTTGATGTGCGGCTTCCGGCTCTTCACCTGAACGAATCGTCTCTTGGATCGACCAATCAGGCGAAATGCGACCAGAAATCAATGGACCGCCATAGTTCCTTTCAGGATGATGGTAAGCCGGTTTGCCCTTTAATCCAGCTTGTATATCCCAATCCAAACCAGCCAATGGCTTGCCTTTCAGCTCCTTGTCAATAAGCTGCCACCAGGTTTCCTCGTTCATGGCCGTAAAGGCCGACCAGTCAGGAGTGAATTTTTCCATTTGGGCAAGATACAAATTCCCGTTTTTCGCAAACATTATTCCTCGAGAGATGTTAAATTTGCTGTTAGATATTATTAGACCAAATCTAAATAAGGCATGAGCAAGCGTATGATTTACCTGGATAACAATGCCACAACCCCTTGTGACCCTCGGGTTGTTGATGCAATGCTTCCCTATTTTTATGAGCATCCAGGGAATGCAGCAAGTCGTAGCCATCCCTATGGATGGGTTGCTGAAGAAGCTGTTGACTATGCCCGAGAGCAAGTTGCCAAATTGATTCAGGTGGATCCCAAAGAGATCATTTTCACCTCAGGCGCTACTGAAGCAGACAATTTGGCAATTAAAGGGGTGTATGAAATGTACAAGCGCAAAGGCAACCACATTATCACAGTACGTACAGAGCACAAGGCTGTATTGGATACCTGTGATCATTTGGAAAAGCTAGGGGCTGAAATTACTTATCTAGATGTTCAGAATGATGGTCGGATCAATCTCTCTGAACTGGAAGCGGCAATCAAGCCGAGTACGATATTGGTGTCCATCATGTGGGCCAACAATGAAACAGGCGTCATTCAACCGATGAAAGAGATCGGTGAAATTTGCACCAAGCATGGTGTCCTGTTTTTTAGTGATGCCACTCAGGCTGTTGGTAAAATACCAGTTGATCCGAAAGCGACTGGCGTACACCTGATGTCATTCACCGCTCATAAGATGTATGGCCCCAAGGGTGTAGGTGCACTTTATGTCAGTCGCAAGAACCCTCGGGTAAAGGTGACTGCTCAGATGGATGGCGGCGGTCACGAACGTGGTATGCGTTCCGGCACTTTAAATGTGCCTGGCATAGTTGGATTCGGAAAGGCTGCAGAATTGGCCCTTCAGGAAATGGGCCAGGATGCCGAGCGTTTGAGCAAATTGAGAGATCGACTCCAGGAGGGTTTAATGGCTCTTGAAGAGACAGTCATAAATGGCAATGTGGATCACCGGATGCCCCACGTAGCCAATATTTCTTTCAAACATGTCGAAGGTGAAGGCCTGATGATGACATTCAATCAGACCATCGCATTGTCATCTGGATCAGCTTGTACATCAGCTTCCCTCGAGCCAAGTTACGTCTTGGTGTCCATGGGTCTCGGTGACGATCTGGCTCACAGTTCTTTAAGGATGAGTCTTGGCCGGTTTTCAACACCAGAGGATGTAGAAGAGGCAATCAAACTGATCGGCGCGGGTGTGAATCACATGCGGGAACTTAGCCCCATATGGGAAATGTATAAAGAAGGTGTAGACCTCAGCAAGATCGAATGGTCCGAGCATTAATTGAACCAATTCAACCAACAATAAAACACATATATCATGGCTTATTCTGATAAAGTCCTGGAACACTTCAAGAATCCACGAAACGTAGGGACACTTGACAAAAGCAAAAAGAATGTCGGCACAGGCCTTGTCGGTGCTCCTGAATGTGGCGATGTCATGCGGCTTCAGATCGAAGTTGATGATGTGACCGGTGTCATCACTGATGCAAAATTCAAGACGTTTGGTTGTGGTTCTGCAATTGCTTCCTCGTCACTGGCAACCGAATGGATCATCGGTAAAAAAGTGGATGAGGCTGCTGCAATCGATAACATGGAAATTGTGGAAGAACTGGCCCTGCCACCCGTAAAAATCCATTGTAGTGTACTCGCGGAAGATGCCATCAAGGGTGCAATTCGCGACTACCGAATCAAAAACGGTTTGCCAGTTGAAGAAGAAATAAAGGCACATTAATTCATTTTTGACCTGAGTATTCTGTATGTTATTTGTAGCTGACAGTGCCAAGGAACGCATCCTGGAGATTATGGAAAGCCAGCATTTGGACAAGGATTACTTTGTCAGGGTCAGTGTGACCAGCGGGGGATGCTCAGGCCTGAGTTACAGCATGGATTTTGACAATGAATCCAAGGCAAACGATCAGGTATTTGAAGATAATGGCGTGAAGGTTGTCACGGATTTGCGCAGTTTCTTGTATCTGTGCAATACAACACTTGAATTTTCAGGAGGGCTAAATGGCAAAGGCTTTTCCTTCAATAATCCCAATGCTGCCCGCACTTGTGGTTGTGGTGAAAGCTTTGCTGTTTGATTCAGACTTTAATTTATAATAACAAAGGCTATCCATCTCTGGATAGCCTTTTTTTTTACCTAATCCGGGTCAGGTCACAGTGATGAATTACCTTTAGTGAAACCCCGCCAACATGAAGATCTTATTTCCTTTTCTGGCCATGCTCATTGTCGCCTGTTTATTCATGCCCGCTTGTCAATCAGCAAGCCCTGACCAAGTCAATGCGGCTTCGTTAATGGATACGGTCATCACAGAAGTTCGAGACACTGTCATTACCTTTTATCCGGAGACGTATGAAGAAACTGTTCAGGTTGTCACCTCTTATGACACGGTCATTACACCACACGTTCCTGATCAAAAATAGGCCTGGGAATCCCGGGTCGAATCTCTCCCTGCTAACTGATTCTCTAAACCGACGACACATTGGTTGCCTTTGGGTAGCTTGAGAACGGATATTTTCACGCAACATTTCAATCATCAATCACCATATTATGTTCCCTCGCTCGTTGATCTCGTTCTGCTTTTTTATTCTGTATTTTAGCCAGGCTTCGGCGCAGGTCAATGCAAGCATTCTGGCTTACCCGGATATTTCTGACGATCATATCGTGTTTGCATATGCAGATGATTTGTGGGTCATGCCACGATCTGGAGGCACTGCAAATCGACTGAGCACACCAGCAGGTCCTGAAGCATTTCCGAGATTTTCGCCAGACGGTAAAACGATCGTTTTCACTGCGAATTACAATGGCAATTACAGCCTCTATTCGATCCCGGTAACCGGAGGAATGCCCACCCGACTGACCTGGCACAGCATGGCTGATATGGCTCTCGATTGGACACCTGATGGTCAGCGAATATTATTTGCGGCAGACCGGGAAAGTGGATCAAATCGATTTTCACAATTTTATACAATTTCCAAAGTCGGTGGACTTCCAACTAAATTGCCAATTCCATTTGGCGAATTTGCCTCGTTCTCAGGAGATGGAAAGCAGCTGGCCTTCACCACGAAAAGCCGGGTCTTTCGAACCTGGAAACGATATCGGGGAGGCATGGCTGCAGACATTTATATTTATGACCTGACAACCAATACATCCGAAAACATTACGGATCATCCAGCGAATGATGAATTGCCAATGTGGCACAAGGACAAAATCTATTTTCTATCGGATCGTGGAACTGAAAATCGTGCTAATCTGTGGGTATACGAAGTGAAGACACGGCAAGTCCGGCAAGTCACAACTTTCCAGGATGTAGATGTACGGTTTCCTGGTTTAGGCGCTAATGAAATTGTTTTCGCTGCAGGAGAAAATTTGTATGTCCTGGATTTGGAAACAGAAGTTCAACGCATAGTACCAGTTCAAGTGGTTACCGACCTGTCTGCCAAAATGCCTCGAAGTTTAGCTGTAGTAGACTATCTGCAGCATTTTGAGGTTTCTCCGGATGGACAGCGTGCTGTAATGGAAGCACGTGGGGAAATATTCTCTGTGCCTGAAGAACATGGTCCAACCATCAATTTGACAAGGTCTTCTGGTAGCGCCGAGCGCTATCCTGCATGGAGTCCGGATGGGCGCAAAATTGCCTGGTGGACCGACAGAAGCGGCGAATATGAGCTGGCTGTCCAGGACCTTATCTCAGGAGAGGAAAAAATCGTGACCCATCTTGGTGCAGGGTATCGCTATCAACCTTTCTGGTCGCCTGACAGCAAGCTGATCGCATACATTGATCAGTCTATGGCAATTCATTTGCTGAACACGCTTACCCAAGATGATAAAGTGATCGACCGACAGCACAATTTTATGCATGGCCAATTGGAGAATTTTACATTTTCCTGGTCAGCGGATAGCCGATGGATAGCCTATTACCGGGACCAGACAAATCGGTCACAACAAGTGGTCATTTATGATACGAAAGATCATGTTTCCCGTGCAGTAACGAGCGGGTATTACGCAGATGGTTTACCCAGTTTTGACCCTGATGGGAAGCACCTGTATTTTATAACAAGTCGTGAATTTGACCCGGCCTACAGTGATTTCGATAATAGTTGGGTTTACAATAATTCTACACGAATTGCTGCCGTAACTCTTCAAAGGTCTACGCCGTCTTTGCTTCTCGCCCAAAATGATACCGTTGCTTTAAAGCCATTGGCCAAAAAGGAATCGAAAAAGGATACCAAAAAGGAGGACAAAATTGCGAAGAAAGAGGAGTCAATTGATACGGTACAATCCGTAAAAATAGATTTTGAGGAGATGGAGCGACGGATCGAACTCTTGCCAATGACATCGGGAAATTATGCGCAAGTCACGGGTGCCAAAGGGAAGATCATCTACATGCGACGACCAAATTCAGGCAGTGGAGAACAGGAGGGCATGTTGGCGTATTGGGATATGGAAAGTCGCGAAGAAAAAACAATTATCAAAGGCATTGATTGGTATATGCTGACAGCCGATGGCGAACATATTGTGGTCATGAAAGAAGGTCAACTTTACAGAATTGACCCGGCCCCGGATCAGGAATTGAAGAAACCATTTCGGTCTCAGGATATGGTTATGGAACTTGATCCGGCTGCCGAGTGGCATCAATTATTTAATGAAGTATGGCGGCTCCAGCGGGATTTCTTTTATGATAAGCAGATGCACGGACTGGATTGGCTGGCTTTGCATGCGAAATACGGTAAACTGGTGGATGCCTGTGTGACCCGATCCGACCTCAATTTTGTGATCGGTGAACTCATTGGCGAGTTGAATGCCTCTCACTCATATCGGGGTGGTGGCGACATGGTATCAGCGCCACAGAGGCCAGTTGGATATCTCGGCATGGATTGGGCCATTTCCGGGTCGCATTACGCCGTTGGTAAAATCCTGAGAGGTGCGATTTGGGATGCGGAAGTGCGTTCACCGCTGGATATGCCAGGTATTGATATCAAGCAAGGTGATCTGATCCTCGCAGTAAATGGTATTCCGCTCACTCTGGATCGGGAGCCGTTTGCCGCATTTGCCGGTCTGGCTGATCGGGAAGTGGAGCTGACTGTCGCCTCGCCCAAGCAGCAAGATGTTACACGAAATGTGATCGTGCGGACCATGACCAATGAAGCGCGACTCCGGAATCTTCAATGGATCGAGGAGAACCGCGCTTACGTTGACAAGGCCAGTGGCGGTCGTGTCGGATATATCTATGTGCCAAATACTGGAGTTGATGGGCAAAATGAATTGATGCGTCAGTTTAGTGGACAATGGGACAAGGATGCTCTTTTAATCGATGAACGATGGAACAGTGGTGGTCAGATACCGGACCGATTTGTCGAGTTATTGAATCGTAAGCCATTGGCTTTTTGGGCCATTCGTGACGGGGAGACCTGGCGCTGGCCACCTGTAGGACATTTTGGCCCCAAAGCAATGCTGATCAACGGCTGGAGTGGCTCAGGCGGGGATGCCTTTCCCGACTTTTTTCGAAAGTCCGGTTTGGGGCCCTTGGTCGGAACACGCACATGGGGTGGATTGATTGGTATTAGTGGTGCACCCCAAATGATCGATAATGGTTTTATTTCTGTGCCGACATTCAGAATGTATAATCCAGATGGCACATGGTTCAAAGAGGGCCACGGAGTTGATCCGGATATTCTCGTTCCAGAAGATCCAGGAGCTATAGCTCGTGGAACCGATCCTCAAATTGATCGGGCTTTGGTTTACCTTTTGGAACAACTTAAAACGTTCAAACCACCTGTTCCGCCACGACCTGCGGATGAAAAACGCTGATTCTGGTTGAGAAGATGGTTGCATGGCGAGCCTCAGATGGTCAGCAAGCATACCAACGCACATATTATTTCGTGCTTATTCGGAATCAATTTAAAACCAGCGTAAAAAAAAGTCAGCTAACCGTCGTGTCAGAGATGTAAAAGGAGGTTGAACAAAATCAACCGCTGACCATCGCAATGGTTGTTTGATAATGGAGCGTGCATTGGAGAAAGCCTGAAAACCATAATAACCATGGGTCTTTCCAAAACCACTATTGTTGTCTCCCCCAAAGGGAAGATTGCTGTTGAAAAATTGAGCCAGAGCCGTATTGACTCCTGAATTTCCAGCCCGGGTTTCTCGAATGATCTTGTCCGAGTTGGATTTGCTCCTTGAAAAAATATACAATGCCAGCGGTGTGGGGAAGGATTGAATCAGACGAAGGGCTTCTTCCTGATTCTTATAGGTGATGACAGGGAGAATTGGACCAAAGATTTCCGTTTTCATCAGTTCGCAATCCAAGGTAGCGCCCATGACCACAGTCGGGGCGATATAACGGTTCTTCGCATTTGTTTGACCGCCAATACGGATGTGAGCACCGTATTGAGCGACATCATCGATCATTTTTTTCAAGTGTTGAAAATGTCGGTCATGGATGATACGTGCATAGTCTGGACTCTTTTCGGGAGCTTCCCCATAAAATTGCGTGATGGCTTTTCCAAGATGATGTAAAAAAACTTCCGCCAACTCCTCAGGCACAAGTACATAATCTGGAGCAATGCAGATCTGGCCAGCATTGTAGAATTTACTCCAAACAATTCGATTTGCTGCTAATTGCAAGTCAGCCGTTTGATCAATAATTGCAGGTGATTTTCCACCTAATTCAAGTGTGACAGATGTCAAGTTAGAAGCTGCTTGACGCATCACAATTTTGCCAACCCGCGGACTACCGGTAAAGAAGATATGGTGAAATGGAAATTGGATTAATTCGGCCCCTGTTTCTGCATCACCCTCCACCATACAAACCACTTCTGGAGGGAAAACATCCTTCAGAATCGACTGCATGACACGGTTGCTATTGGGTGTGTATTCGCTTGGTTTCACGCAGACTGTATTTCCGGCAGCAATCGCGGAGACCAATGGCGTGAGTGCCAGGTTTATCGGAAAATTCCAGGGTGAGATAATGAGGACTATTCCCTTGGGTTGCATCAGGATGGTCGATCGGTTTCCAAGGAGGCTAATTGGCGTAGGCACTGATTTGGCCTGCATCCAATAACGAAGTTCCGCCACTGTTTTACTGATCTCGGTCGTGACAGTGAGGATTTCAGAAAAGTCGGTTTCTCGTGCTGATTTGCCAAAATCAGCCAGCAATGCCTCCTGTATTTGCGAGCGGTGCTGGAAGATGCTTTTTTTTAAATCAAGGAGCCGACGACGTCGATCACCAGCAGTTGTTCGAGCGAAAACAGGCGCATGACAACGAAGGCGTTCAAAGATTTCCCCGAGCTCTGTTTTGGTTGGCTGGGAGAGGATTTCTAGTGATTCGGGCGGGGCCATCCTGTCGGTATATGATGTCACAAAGATACGCTCTACTTGGTCGGCAAGGTTCAGAAATAGATATATAAAAAAGGAGCGCGAAATGATATCGCGCCCCTTGATATACTTAGCGTTATCCTGATCATTCCTGGATCAGGACACGTCGACTCAATTGCTGATTATCCTTTTGGACTTGCAATGTATACCATCCATTTTGCCAGTTGGAGACAGGCATCGTCCAGAGTTCGCCAGGAATGGTACCCTGTTGGATGACACGCCCCTGAAGGTCAAAAACCCTGTACAGTCCTCCAATCATAGATTCAGGAACAGTCAATTGGATTTGATTTGATGCGGGATTTGGTTGAACACTCAGTTGGTTATCCTCAAGATTCTGGTCATCGATATTTGATGTCAGAGAAAACGTACAGATCTTCAGAAGGAGCAAATCGCTTGTCGTACTATTCGGACTGGTTTTAGTTGTGCCATTCCGGCTGAACGTGCCTGTAAATTCTCCAGTGACAATCAGTCGATCGGCATTATCAACGACTCCGTCAGACCCTAAATCTTCTCCTGGCCCGCCGATCAGTTCAATGCCTGTGAATCCAGATGATGAATATTTGGCGACCAGAATATCATAGCCACTGGTCAAATATCCAATACTGTGCAGATTGTTATTCACTCGAATAGCCAGATTACCTCGTGCAGTTCCACCCAAATAGAGGTTGCCTTTAGTGTCCATTGCTGCAAATTCAAATGCGGTTCCTTCGTGACTCGATTGAACCTGTAAGCTTCCGCCCAAATTTCCATTGTTTTGGATTCGCATCATCAGGGCTGTAGATTCACCCCAGCTTACCTGGCCCATAAAATCAACGGCATCATCCAGGAAGCCAGTCAGAATAACGTCCCCGTTCGGGGCAACCATAAGGCTGGTAATGTCTGAGAGTACTGTCTTTGAACCGGAAGGAAAAGTGCCCGACTTTACCCATTGAACATCTCCACCAGAGGTGAATTTGCCAATAAAAGGGAGACTGGCGATCGTGGAACCCGGGCTGGGAACAGTGATATTGCCAAACGTCAACCCCTGCCGAAAAATACCTGCCAGATAGAATGCACCGCTCGGATCGACAGCAACGGCATTCGGTTGACAGAGATTACCTGTTTCACCGGACGTTTTCATCCAAGCCAAATTGCCATCCGTGTCCATTTTGCCATATAGACCATAATTCTTGGAGCCACTTGATCCAGATATTTGTGTTCCGTCCACGATGACACTCTGTCGGAATCGACCTGTGAATATGAAATTGTTATCATTGATAAAGGCAATATCATAGGCATATGAGGAACTTGGACTATTAATCGTCTTGCCCCAGACCATATTGCCAGCCCCATCGAATTTAAGAATCAACCCATTGTCTCCCTGTCCGGAGAAATTCTGGCCATTGATCGTGACATAGCTGATATAATTGCCGGTTAGATAGAGATTGCCTCCCCGATATTCGATATCATAAGCTCTGTAATTAGGGCTATCCAGTTTGTGGATCCATTGGAGCGTTCCGGCAGAATTGAACTTGGCAATAATTACAGCAGGATCATTGACATACAAATTGGCAATATCCTGTCCTTGCATGGAGAATACATTGGCATAGTTGCCAGCCAGATAGCTATTTCCTTGTCCATCCGTAGTGACTGTTACACCAGTGGAATTATTTCCAGCCTGGCCAGTTGTACCCGCAGTAAACCATTCACATTGTGCAGAGAGAGCTGTGGATATCATGAAAATGCAGAGAAAAAAAAGGAGTGTAGGTGTAAAGCGCATGGAGGGAAATTATTAGTAAAAAATCACATATGTATCAAAAATACAGCCAAAAGCCGATTATTCAGATAGATAACGGTATAGAAAAGTCATTCTTGTCAGTAGATTGACAAAAGGACTTCGCTTTGAGAGCGGAATTGGCTAAATTACCAAGAATTCACGCTACGTTTGATCAACTCCGCTTGACTTCATCCATCGCATTTTGCAAAGCGGAGTTACCCGGTTGTAGATTGAGCCCCCGCTGCAAATATTTTATAGCATATTGCCGGTTTCTGCGTTGTTGCCAAAAGATCTGGTAGCCCACCTGGTAGTAAAATGCCGTAACCTTTTCTGTGTATTGCGGCTGCTTGTCAAGGAAGTCCATATACTGATCCACAAATTGCAGGTAGTCCCGGTTTTCGAATACTCTTCTGAAACCGGCCAGAAGCTTGTCAATATCCTGATCAAATCTGAATTCCTCAGAGAGTACTCCAACATACATGGTCAGTCCACTGAAATACGCGGGATAGATATCTACTGCACGACGGATGTAGATGCCCATGTCGCCCAGGATCTTTTTTTGTTCTTCCACATCTTCTGTGGCCCGATATTTTTGATAGAGTGCTGTTGCCATAAAGGTATTTGCACGGGCACTGTTTGGGGACACTTTGATTGCTGCGCTATTCAATGTTAGTGCGTTTTCCCATACCGGGATTCGCGTATATGTTTTGGCGCCATATCCGATAACAATGCAACCTGCGAGGAGCAGGCCAAGGGGCAATCCAAGTTTGCCGGGGAGCCAAGCGGGAAGTTTTTCCACCAAAATCCAGGAAAGGACTATCACAAAAGCCACGGATGAAATAAAAATAAAACGCTCATTCATAAATGTGCCAACTGGAAAAACCAGATTGGAAATGATCGAAATGGTTGCCAGGTAAAAAAGGACAGCGAAGGCGGGTATTGTCTTTTGTTTGTATCCCCTGAAAAACAGCAGGATCATTCCAGCATAGGCAGCAAGGCTAAGCCATACCTGCCATTTTCCCCAATTCATAATGGGGATGGCATACGGATAATAATCATGAGTCAACGGGTGAGGGAAGATCAACAATTTGAGGTACAACCCAAGCGTGTAGAAGATCGTGGCCAACTTCTCATCAATCCGCATCTCGATGAAGGGGTTGTTCATGAGGTCAGTGATCTCTTTACCTGACGACAGGAAATATCCGATTACGTTGTATCGGATCAATAAATAGAGTACAGTAGCGCTGAATATCGGAATGAATGTGCGGAAATAATCTTCCTTTTTCGCAGATGTGAAAAACCATAATATAGCTGGGATCACTGCAAGGAAGGTAATCGCATTTTCCTTGGAGAGCAGTGCAAGAAAGAAGCTTATTCCGGAAAGGATGAGCCACTTTTTATGTTTCTCGGCCATATACCGCAAGGTGAACCAGACGGAGCCCAGGGCGCCCAGGAAAACAAGGATCTCATCACGCCCTTTGATATTGGCGACCACCTCTGTATGCAACGGATGCAGCACATACATTATTCCGGCCACAAACGGAATGGACCACCACCATTGTCGGCTTGCTGCCAGGGGGAAAAGAAGAACCAGTATGCGATATAACAGAAGACAGGTCAGTGCATAAAAGAGGATATTGCCCAAATGGCCAATCCATGGGTTGTCAGGCATGAGGCGGTATTCCACCGCAAAAGTGACAATAGAGAGAGGGCGATATCGTGCACCGGCAACGAGGTCCTTTTGCTCACCGAAATAGCCGGCCATACTTTCCGTCCGAAGGATGTCCCAGATCCCACTAAATCCTTTCTTTGTGTAATCGTTTTTGCTAATAACAATCTGATCATCGAGAACATAGTCGTAATTCAAGGATTGCCAGTAGGGAATGATTGCGAGAGCAGCCAGTATAATCAAGGCGGGCCAATGGGTGCGAAAGAACCCTGATGCCCAAACAAATGCCGGTCCGGAATCTGGTTTCGTGCGAATCACAAGGGGAGTGGTTGCCTTCTTTTTTGCCATTTGCCAACTTTTTTAGCCGACAATGTTACGAAATCACCACCGGATATCGGTGGTCCTGAACGATGTGAAGCCCTGTTTTTACAAGGCATCACGCTGATAATTGTGAAAACTGTCAATTCGTTAAAATTCCCTTAAATGGGCATAGGGGGTTGACGGGTGCCAAGATTCCATCTATATTTGAACCAGTTCTACATTCTTCACCAACCTTTTTGATTGCTTATAAGCTAGAAACTTCTACACTAACCTATTGATTGCGGAGCAATAAAAACGGATAGTTATGCAAGTTTCAAAGCTTACTGACCAGGAGCTCATTTCGTGCTACCTGAAGGGAGAAGAAAAGGCCTTTGAGGTTCTACTCAAGCGGCACAAAAACAAGATTTACACATCCATTTATCTATTTACCAAGGATCGTTCCCTGGCAGATGATATCTTTCAGGAGGTGTTTATCCGAATCATTGATACCCTGCGAAAAGGCAAATACAATCACGAAGGCAAGTTTCTTCAGTGGGCTATGCGGATTTCATACAACTTGTGTGTGGATTACTTCCGCCGTGGCAAACGTAGACCAATTGTCTCCCCAAGTGATGACTTTGACATCTTTGATGTACTCAAACAACCTGATCTCAATGCGGAAGAATCCATTATGCGCAGTCAGACCCATGATAAGGTCCGGCAACTGGTGGACAACCTGCCCGAAGAGCAGCGTGAAGTGGTGATCCTCCGTCACTATGCAGATATGAGTTTCAAGGAGATTGCTGGTCTGACTCAGGTCAGCATTAATACCGCACTGGGCCGAATGCGTTATGCATTGATCAATATCCGAAAAATGATAGAGGAGAAACAGATCGTCCTCCAATAAACCCCGACCATATGGTGCCTACCCTCTTACCCCCAGGGTGGGCACGTTTAACGATACCGGCCTGGAACTTCTTACGAGGAGTCTCCGGGCCGAGTCTATTTGGGGTTTGATGATTCCTGGTCCCAGGTTGTCATCTGGCTTGGGGAATTGCCAAAATGCTTCGTTTATTAATGCTCAATGATCTCGTCTGCGGCTCATCATTGCATGGTTCAATCCCGAAGCCTCGAAAAGACTATGGACTTTGAACACAGTTGGCGCAAGCCAACCCTTGAGCCTTAAACTCCCCAAAGTGGACCCGGCTTCTGTTCAAGGTAAAAAATCCTCATAACCTCCTCCACTCGCAACCTCCTAACCCAAGAACACTTATCTTCCAGCACCAAATCCTCTCTGTACATGAAATTCTGGTTGCTTACAATGATATTTGGCTGTGTGCTGACGGCGGGACATGCCCAGACCACACGAACCTTCTCAGTTTCCTTTTTTAACAACGCCGTCGCTTTGCCTGGAGGTAGCTTTTCTTCACCATTTCACCCAGGAGTTGATATCGGGTGGGTATACACAGTTAAGGATGGAAATCGATGGGATCAACTGCTTACGACGCGGCTTGGTTATTACAATCAGCGCATTGTCCATCATGGGCTTCAACTCTATAGTGAATACAACTGGCGATACCTTATCGCAGATGGACTGTCCATCGATGGCGGAATAGGTATGGGCTATTTGCATACGTTTGAACAACACGATCTTTTTACCTTGAAATCCGATGGAACATATGAACGAACCGGTCAGGCGGGGAAGCCACATTTTATGGCCAGTGCCATGATCGGTATTGTCCTTGCACCATCTGAATGGGCAGTCAAGCCGTTTATCCAGTATCGATTTCGGGTGATGACCCCTTTTGTCAAGTCCTATGTGCCGTTGCTTCCTGCAACATCCCTCCATCTCGGTGCTACCTTTCCATTGACCTTTTAACTCGGGTATTCGATGAGATCCACAATTTGCTTCACTGCACTGTTCCTCCTCCTGACAGGTTGCCAAAAGCCGGATATCCCGGCCTCGACGACCTGTACCTGGATACCTGACCCATCTTATGTTGACCATCCTCAGGCCGGCAAATATCAGAGTATCGTTGATCAGTATGTCGCTCTGGGTTTACCAGGCATCTCGCTCTATATCCAGAGTCCGGAAGGAGAATGGGCAGGATCTGCTGGTTTGGCTGATATTGAGAATGGCATTGCTTTCCAGCCTTGTACCGTGTCTAAAGTGGCCAGTATAACAAAAATGATAGTTGGCACCTTGACTATGCTTTTGGTAGAGGATGGCAAATTGGATCTGGATGCACCCATTGACCCGTTTTTACCATCCGTTGTACTGGATAAGGTTGCGAATGCCAAAGGAGCCACTATCCGACAGTTGATGAGCCACACAACAGGCATCTACGATATCATCGCCGACAAGAGCTTTTATCTGTCCGTTTTGAACGATCCGGACAAGCACTGGGATGCTATCGACCTGATCGCATTCGCTTATAATGAAGATGCCAACTTTCCGTTGGGTACGAGTTGCCGTTACTCAAATACCAATACACTGCTTTTGAGTATGGTCATTGAAAAAGCCACGAATAAAACCCATCAACAGCAGGTGCGAAACCGGATTCTAAGTCCACTTGGAATGGACGATACGTATTATTATTCGCATGATATTTTGCCACCCCATACTGCACAAGGGTACTTTGATCTTTATAACAATGGAACCATTGCCAATGTCACCAACTTCAACACGGGAAGTGGCAACGGCTATGGCGGCATGTTTTCAACGGTTATTGACATTGCAACCTTCATTCGTGCTTTAATCGTCGATCAAACCATCCTGAAACCAGAGAGTCTGGCCGCCATGCAACAATTTGTCCCTGAGGTCGATCCAGGCGATCCCGCCCCTGATCTCTTTCTGGGTGCCGGAATGATGAAGCGATATTTTAACCAACCACTGGATTCTGATAACTACGGCATAGGCCACACCGGACGCGATCTTGCCTATAGTGCCAACTGCTTCTATTTTCCGGAACATCAAACCATCTGTACGTTTATCGTGAATTACGGGACGAATGGCAAGAGTGGACTGAGAGAGGTTTTTTATGACTTCCAGGATGCAGTCACAGATGCTATTGTCAAATAGAACGTGAAGAAATTCTATCTCAATTAATGAGTATCTGCTCCTGTTCTGTAACTTTTTACGTTAAATCCTGGTTCTTTGACCAAATTCCGGCTCTGATGGTTCGATTCTGAGACGGCAACAACAATTCAATAAAACATAACACACTGAACTCATGAAGCGTATACCTCTTTTCTTCCTCTTCAGTCTTTTTCTGGCTGTCTCCACCTTTGCCCAGAAGGATAAATCCGATAAGGGAACAGCTGAACAACAAGCTATGCAGCAGGCCATGGCCGCTATGATGGGTGGACAAAATTGTGACATATCGCCAACCTATGGCTTTGACCACGATTTTGATATGAACATGACCCATTTTGATAAGAAGGGGAAGGAGGACTCAAAAATGAATATGCGCTGTTTTCTAACGGAGGACGGGAAACGCTTTGGTTATCAGCTCCTGAATTCAAGCGAGAAAAAGGCGCCAAGTGCTAAGATGGTCATGGATATGACGACAATGAAAATGGTCACACTGATCGATCAGGAGGGTCAAAAAATGGCGATGTGTATGGATCTGAACAGTCCACTCTTCCAATCTGACAGACAGGTGGATGACCCGGTTCAAACGATGAAGAAGACCGGTCGAACCAAGACCATCCTCGGCTATGCATGCGAGGAATATCAATCGATAACCGAGGATGCGACGAGTTCGTTCTGGATCTCGAAAAAGACTGCGATTCCAATGGGTAAGTATTACAAAGCGATGTCTTCGATGAAAACGACACCCTTTGGCGGTGGAGAAGGTTTACCAACCCATGGTATGATGATGCAAATGGAATCGGTCACCAAGAAGGGAGAAAAGACGGTTCTGGATGTTTCTGCGATTCATCCCAATCACAACTCGACCATCTCGACAGCAGGATATCAGAAATTTTAATTTCAGTTCGACAGAAGATTTCTGAAACGTAAAAGGGAGGCGACCAGTTTTGGGCGCCTCCCTTTTTCATGAAGTGAGGATCAATTATTTGTATTCATCCCGTCGGATCTTATCCCGATCAATCAGGGTCTGGATCTGATTGACTTTCAAGTTCTTTCCGATCAAGATCCGATCTGGGTTAAGGACGTATATCTCAGGCGTATTATCCACATAATACTTGGCATAAATGGCTTTGTTTGTTGGATCGAATACATTCGTCCAGGTCATCCCCATTTGTTTTGCATACCGTTTGAATTCTGATTCGGTTGTATTGACAGCGATACCGAATATCTCTACATCCGTTGCCTCTCGCGCATATTTGACAAGTTGAGGTGTTTCTTCTTTGCAATGTGAACACTCGGGATTCCACATGTAGACGACGATGTACGGTTTTGTTATTTCATAAATGGACTTTGACTGTCCGTTGAGGTCTTTTGCAGTGACATCGGGTGCTTTGATACCAATGAGGCTGTTTTCCATTTCACTGGCTTGCCTGGCAAGGGCGGCCAAATCAGCGCTATCTGACCAAAAAGCTTTTTCAGGCGTGAAATAGTTTTTAACCATATGGACTTGCACCGCCTCAGCATCCATAATCGTGGATTCCCCGGGGCGATAAGCCAACGGGACATAGTTTGCAAAAAATTTAAAGTATTCTTTGTTTCCAGCCACTTTCGCAAGCAAGAAATCAGCTGCGGCAATGATGGAATCTGGTCGTTGGACTGTCAGTTCTTTGAGATATTTGGTCAATTTATTGTTGATGATTGGCGTGCGAAGCAATCGTTCGTCAGTAAAATCGACATTATCCCATAGGTGAGTCCGGTACAAATACGTTTGCCTGGCAATATCGAGTGTGCCATCTTCTTTTAAAGGTTCTTCGAGGTCAGGGTTTTGACCAGAGATCTTGAATTTTGTAAAAAGGGCATCAGGAAAGTCTGTTACATAAGATTGCAAGAGTGCTTTCCGTAAAGTAGTAAATGAATCGATCCGAACCTGGAGAGCCAGGTATTCCTGACCGCCTTTCGCCTTCGTTCGCTGTTGTTGAGTTAATGACTTTAACTGCGTGTCGATCGGTCCTTGATCAGCAATATTCGTATAGTATAATTCATTCTCCTTTGAACCAGATACTTTCATGTTTCTGATGAGGTTGCCAACAGTTGTTTTGAGTGAAAAATGTTGGTTTGCATCAACGATCATTTGAAGATTTGTGTAGTCAGGTAAGATGACATAGTAGAAGCCTCCAGGTAACGGTTTGGGACCCTCGAACAACATAGTCCCATTTTCGCCAACTACGCAGGTATCTGCAATGTAGTTCTGATCTCCAGAAATGCCAATAAGCTTGGCCGTACCACCAGCTGCTAGTCCTTCAACAATAACCTCAATCCTCACATCTGGTGTCGCTGGCTCAATTGAGTGTACACCATTAGGCGGAAGGTCGGTTGACGAAGTGGAGCTTGGATTAGAATTCTGGCAGGATACCCACCAAAAACTGAAACAACAGAAAAGGAGTGTGATTAAACGAGTCATATTCTTTTGCATTAAGGTCACAAAGGTACAATAACGGAAATGCTGCTGCTGTGTTGCAAAATTTTGTGGATTCCTTAACTAAGGTCCTCTATTTTCAAATGAAGAGGCCGAATACCTTTGTTCTATGAAGGAAATGCAACTAAATCTGCATTTACTCGTTCGCCAATTAACAATCTAAACGTTAAACACCTATGAAGTCTCTTTCATCCATTTCGAAGCTTTTCGTTCTGCTGGCTATGGTCGGTAGTTTGACCATGACATCCTGTGTCAGTAAAAAGAAATACCGTGCATTTGAAACACAACAAAATGAATTGCACGCAAGTCTGCAAAAGAAACTGACCGACTGCAATACAGAACAAGATGGATTGCGGAAGAGCATAGCTGCAAAGGATACCGAGTTGGCGACACAAAAAAGTCAACTGACTGCAAAGGATGGCCAGATCAAAAACCTGGAAGATCAAATCGACTACTTGAAGAAGACGAACACGAATCTGCTTGACCGAATGTCAGATCTTTCTATCGTCAGTAAAAGCGGTGCAGAGAGTATAAAAATGTCATTAGATGCCATTAATGAGCAGAGCAAGCATATCAAGGACCTTACCGGTCAAATCCAGCGAAAGGATTCACTGAACCTGTCATTGGTCATGAATCTCAAACGTAGCCTTGCTGATGTCAATGATGAAGATGTGACAATTGAGGTCAAAAAGGGAGTGGTTTATATTTCCTTGTCAGATAAATTGCTCTTCAAATCCGGAAGTGCTGTAATCAACAGTTCTGCTGAAAATGTCCTTGGAAAAGTGGCTAAAGTGATCAATGACCATAATGGCCTGGACGTTCTTATTGAAGGGCACACGGATAATGTGCCAATCAGCACGGATTGTATCAAAGACAACTGGGACCTGAGTGCCAAACGGGCGACTTCCGTAGCACGCTTGCTGCAAACCAAATATACTGTTGATCCAAACCGCATGATCGCAGGAGGTAGTGGTGAATACAAGCCAAAGGCAGATAATGCCACTGAAACTGGCAGAAAGGTGAATCGACGCACGGAGATCATCATCACGCCAAAGCTTGATCAGTTCTTTGATCTGCTGACTCCAGCACAAAAATAAACCGACTGATCATTCAGTCTTTGAACGAGCCAATCCCGTTGCTGGGGTTGGCTCGTTCTGGTTTCACATACATGCCTCAATACGTGAGCAGACCAAATCTTAAGGAGATTCTAAGGATTGCCTCTTTCTGACCACTACAGATGAACCGACCTTTGTTTCTCACAAAAGGATTAATCACATGAAACCGTTTCTCATCTTCACCGTTCTGTCGATTTGCTTGAGTTCCCATCTATTTTCTCAAGGATGTGTAGCGATCCGGTCCACAGGTTCCTGTTCAATGGTCCCTGGAGGATTGCACCAGGATGGCCGGAGCACGACATTCATGGCAAACTACCGATACTTTAAATCATTTCGACATTTCCGTGGCGACCATGAAGAATCAGAACGCCTGGAACAGCACACTGAAGTGATCAATTGGTCCAAAAACCTGGATTTGACTCTTGTCCAATCCTGGAATCGTCGGTGGTCTACTGCGTTCAACCTGCCGATCATTTCAAATGTCCGTTCATCAATGTATGAACACGGCGGAAACAGTGGAGGTCAAGAAGGTCGCCATGAGACAAAATCTTTTGGATTGGGTGATGCTCGAGCTACTGCATATTATTGGGTGGTTATCCCTCAAGTGGATCATAGATGGACAGCCCAGGCTGGATTGGGAATCAAATTTGCTACTGGAGATTATCGTGTAGACGGTTTATTCTACAAATCTGATGGCACTGTCATTCAGGGTCCGGTAGATCAATCTATCCAATTGGGTGATGGAGGCACAGGAATCTCCACAGAATTCAACACGACCTTCCGCGTCAATTCCTGGTTGTCACTTTATGAAAATGCCTATTACCTATTCAACCCACGGGAAGAAAACGGCGTTTCGACCAAGCGGGGTGGTGTGGCAACTCAAGAAAATTACAGCGATGGTTCTGCAACTATGAGCGTCCCTGATCAGTTTATGGGACGACTCGGGGTAAACGCCATGTTTGGACCAGTTTCGGCCAGTCTGGGGGCTCGCCTGGAAGGCTTACCCGTCTATGATGTTTTTGGTGGAAGCCGTGGATTTCGTCGACCTGGTTATGTTTTCTCGGTAGAACCAGGTCTTGCCTATCAACACGATCATCTCAATTTCTTTGCAACGCTTCCATGGGCACTGGTTCGCAATCGCACACAGAGTGTACCTGATAAGAACAGCACTGAACGAACTGGGAAATTCACTCAGGGGGATGCCGCATTTGCAGATTGGTCCTTAAATGTTGGGATCGCTTTCAACCTGAATGCGAAGACCGGAACTGTGCATGTCGAACAAGGCGCGTTTTTACCTGCCTTGGA
>JAHEAU010000169.1 GCA_024642625.1 Lewinellaceae bacterium | reverse complement strand
CCGCGACATTATGGAAGAATACCAAAACCGGGTCCAACAGAAACTTCCGGTTTCAGCAGATTATTTCAAGCGACATCACAATGAGGAAATTCAAAATTTAACGATCCAGTTTCTTAGTCCTGACTACCATTACAGTGAAAACTGGGAAGAACGTTACCATATCGTTCTTCATACCCAGCGGATGCCGGAGGACAATTTTGCACGAGACGCTCAAATGGCACTTCAACGCTTTCAACTGCATAAATTGGATCACCTCTGTGAGATGAATGCACAACGAATCAAGGAATCCTTCGAAGCCGGGGATGAGGATCAATACCTGCATTACCTGAAATTCCAACAGGAGTTACAAACACTTCGCAACGCTGTTGCTGATCAGGATCTGAATACCGTCATTTTGAGGTAAAGGGCAACCTCTTAATCATTCGGCAATTCCCTCACTGACTAAATATCTCTCTGCATCAAGAGCAGCCATGCACCCGCTTCCGGCGGCGGTAACCGCTTGCCGGTAAACCTTATCTTGCGCATCGCCACTAACAAATACACCCGGAATGCGAGTTTTGGATGTACCTGCTTGAGGCACCAGATAGCCGGTTTCATCCATATCCAGCCATTCTTTAAACATGTCGGTGTTTGGCTTGTGGCCGATGGCGACAAAGAATCCCTTGATTGGCAAAACCCTTTCCTCTCCTGAATTCTTGTTTTTGATTCGGACACCTTCGACTGAATCATCTCCGAGGATCTCAACAGTTTCTGAATTCCAATGAACTTCAATATTGGCCATATTCAGAACTCGTTCCTGCATGATTTTACTGGCACGCATTTCATCCCGACGCACAAGAAGATGCACTTTGGGGCATAGTTTGGCTAAATAACTGGCCTCTTCTGCAGCGGTATCCCCGGCACCGACTACGGCGACTTCCATGCCTTTATAGAAAAAACCGTCGCATACGGCACAGGCAGAAACGCCTTTATTAGCAAGTCGTTTTTCACTGTCAAGACCCAACCACTTGGCACTGGCACCGGTAGAAATAATCACGGTATGTGCCTGAATTTCGGTGCCGGCTTCTGTATAAATCTTGTGGACAGGACCTGAAAAATCAACTCGACCAATCATTTCATATCGCACATCTGTACCAAACCGTTCAGCTTGTTTGCGGAACTCCTCCATCATTTCAGGTCCCATTATACCTCCTGGAAATCCTGGGTAATTATCTACATCTGTTGTGATCATCAACTGTCCACCTGGCTCAGCACCCGTATACAATACAGGCTGCAAACCCGCACGAGCAGCATAAATTGCTGCAGTATATCCAGCGGGGCCGGAACCGATAATCACTGTCTTCAAAACCTGATCTGCCATCTTATTCTACATTGTCTGGCAAAGATAGGTCATGCCCTTCAAACGGATCTGTGAGGAAGGTTACAAGGAAAGGGGAATTTCCGGGTCAGGCAGAGATCCGTTCATGCTGGAGGCGACGACTGTCCATTGACTGGATCAAATTGTTGCTGGTAACAGTGTTACAATACTGGTTGTAGAATTGCTGAGAATACCGTCGCATCCATCGTACAGCTTCAGGATCTTCATACAGCTTGTTCAAGAGGTCGATCAATTTGGACATTCGGTCTTGGGGATGGCCTTCCTGAATGGAAAATAACCAACTAGCATCCATATCGCTGCCCGCCGATTTCCCTTGGTAGTTGATGACAATTTTCCCACGTTGACAAATCTCACTCAACAGCCATGATTTGCTGATTCTGCGACCTGTCAGCCAAACATCAACTCGTGTTCGGATGTGTTGAAAAAGCAATGTGTCAGTGCGATGCACAATTTGAAAATGCTGTTCCATACCTGTGGCACGGATTTCTTCCAGCAAATTGAAAACAGGGCCTGGAGGATCAAGTAGAATAATGCGAACCCGTTCTCTGCGTTTCGGTGTACGAGAACGAAGAAACTGGTCGGCAACACGAATACTTTCGTGTAGATGGTCCCGAGTAGGACAATCCAATAGGAGAACAAACGACTGCATAATCTCGGTTTTTGGAGTTGGCAATGTCGTTGCTCATGGGATTAGTGGCAAATAGCAACTAATAGAATCCGAATTCAATCCATAAAACTTGTTTTTGTGACATGGATAATTTAAAATATATCGATTGCTGGCGAATTTGAATATTCAGTCCTGTCACAATGTCGGCTATCAGATCTCTCTTTGATGCGTTGCCGGAATTTCTTTAATTCATTTAAAATGTGACCTCTTTATGAATGAAAATAATCTGAGGCAATCTTGTTTAGCTGGCTGAACACGTTGGCATCGTCTGCATCTAGAATGATGTTGGCTTGTTCATACCATATTGCACGCTCTTCCAATAGCTGATTAATGCGTTGGTGCAAATCCACTGATCGACTCATTAACAGGGGCCTATCCTCTTGTCTGGAGTTCAATCTGTCTTCAAGCACAAGGCTCGAACATCGCAAATAGATAGTTAAGAAATGAGGTAGAAACAGATCCTGATTCCTTTCATAACAGGCCGTACCCCCTCCAAGGGCCAAAATTACTTGATGTGGCAAACCAAGGACATCCATCAATTTATCATGTTCCAAATTCCTGAAATGGGGTTCTCCAAATCGGTCGAATAGTTCCGTTATGCTCAACCCACATTTTTCCTCTATGTGCTGATCAAGATCAATAAAGGGCATGTTCAATGCCGAGGATAACCGGCTTCCAAGAAATGTCTTTCCTGAACCCATCATACCCCAAAGAATCAATTTTTGATGTTTAGAAGATGGCGTTTTCATGAGAGACTTTAGGTAAGTTAGGCATCAGTTCGTAGCAAGTTTATGTTATTTTTGCCACCATGAAGAGCAAATGGTTCATTTTGGGATTATTCATCACCACTTTTGCTGCTTGTCAGTCTGAGAAACTCACGGAACGCAAGCTAGAGGCCGATCCTGATCCAAATTCGCCATCTTCGATGGTAAATATTCCAGTTGACGAAAATGGTAAAATTGATTTAACCAAGGTTGCCAAGATCGAATTTGATACAATAGTGTACAATTTTGGAACAGTAAAAGAAGGCGAACTTGTCAAAACGGACTTTCAATTTACTAATACTGGACCTGTCGCTCTTATCCTTTTTGATGCGAAATCATCTTGTGGGTGCACTGTTCCTGAAATCCCTAAAGAACCCATTCCTCCAGGAGAACGAGGAATATTGGGGGTCACATTTAATACGGCATCCAAGACAGGCAGACAGTCTAAAACAGTTACAGTAACAGCCAATACTGTTCCCACTCACACACAAATTATCCTTCGCGGGGAAGTCACCCCTAAACTAAAATAACAGTCCATTATGAATAATTTTCTCGTCCAATTTGGTCCACTGATTCTCCTTGTAGGTGTGATGTATTTCTTCTTTATTCGTCCGCAAGCAAAACGGCAGCGTGAGCAACAGACTTTCGTTGACCAACTTGAAAAAGGTCAGGAAGTAGTCACTGCATCTGGCATGTTTGGTCGAATTGTTAAGATTGAAGATCAGATAGTCACATTGGAAGTAGACCAAAAGACATTTATCCGAGTCACTAAAAGTTCTGTTTCCAAGGATCTATCTGCCGCAATTCAATCAGCGAGTTAGGTCATCTTCTCATATTCACTTTTCCAGCTTTAGACAGACAATGCAAATACTTGTCGTTTTCTTGTAGTTGACCGTGTGTATTACAAGATTCATTTCTTACAAATGAACTCATTTTGAGTAGCCAATACATAGCATATTTTGCAATTTGAATATTTGCGCCTCAATGAAATGTTTGATATCTTGTAAGCTATTTGGTTTTTGCCATTTATCAGATATCTGATTATTGAAAAGACTGTATAATGTCTATTGGTTAGCCCAGTAGATTTTTATTAAAATCATAGAGGATAGGCAGCGGATCGGATGGAATCCTGCTCTTCCCCGTAATGTATAGGCTTAGGCTTTACACAAGAGAATATATGAACCACTTGAACAGTAAATTATCTGGCATGTTCAGAATCATTACCACTTTCGTTTTTACCCTTTTGACAATATCCGTGCTCATTGCACAATGTGATATACCACCTTCTACTCCGGATTGTGAGTCTGCACCAATTATTTGCAATTTCGATGACATCAACGGGTATTGCACTTCCATGCAGAACAATCAGACTGGGAATGGCCCTACGCCCTTATGTAATAACGGAAATGGCGGTGTACCGAATAATCCTATTTGGTTTGCATTCTATGCCGGATGTACCGCTTTAACCGTGACCATCATACCGAGCAATTGTACATCCCAAGGTGGAAGTGACGGTATCCAGGCTGGTATTTATGGATATGGCGGAAATGGGCTATGTACCAACTCCTATGAAACACCGGCCGAATATATTGCATGCAGTGGAAATTGCCCGATGAACAACCCGATTACATTGAATGCCAATGGTTTGCAAATTGGTCAGATTTACTACTTTATCATTGATGGTTGTGCCGGGACATATTGTGATATTTCCATATCTATCGCTGGGTCTTGCGGTGCTCCTGCCATTGCAAACTGGGGTCCAAATCCTCTGGTGGGTCCAACTTCAATTTGTACAGGGGCTACTGGTAGTTATACAATTATTCCTCCAGAAGGTGCCATTGAATTCCATTGGTATTTGGATGGCCAGGTTGTTCAAGAAGGTCCTGAAGATTTTTTAGATATCGAATGGACTTCTGCCGGGACTTATGAATTGTGTGTCGATGCCTCAAATCAATGTGTATCTGAATTCGATAATCCCGCTCCGACCTGTATAACTGTCAACGTTTACGATGTAACCCCCGAGAATCCAGCACCTGTTCTCATTTGTGAAGATGACGATTATACTTATGCAGGAGACAAGTACGTCCCTGGAGTTTATGATGTCATGCTAAAGACTGCTCAAAATTGTGATTCTCTTGTTGAATTGACAGTCATAGGCGATCCTCTGGTTAGCGAACAGCTGGATCCGTTTTATATCTGCGAACAAGACGTTGTTACCGTAGGCGGTGTACCGTGGGGGTTTAATGATCAGGGAAGCAATGAATATACTATTCCAAAATCCCAATATCCTTATTGTGATAGCACAATCTTGTTTGATATTGTGGTTATGACTGCAGACGTATACATCTTCGAACCTTACAAATTAGGTTGTGATATTGACCAGGTCGAGCTTGATGGAGGCAACTCACTCATTGATCCTTTCAATTTTCCAGTAGTTTACACCTGGGAGGCCTTTAATGGTGGTGTTTTAGGTGATCCATCTGACGAAGCGACCATGGTTGTTCAGGATACTGGGAAATATTGCCTGACCATCGAAATCATTGCTCCAGATGGCACGCACAGCTGCAAAGATTCTGCCTGCGTCGTCGTAGGTATGGTCGATGTTCCAGATCTTCAAGCTTCCGGAGATGTCATCACGTGCACAGATCCAATTGGTAATTTAACGGGAAGTTCAATTACTCCATCAGTTACATATAAATGGCTAGATGCAGCAGGGAACGTCATTTCTACAATGCCGTCAACAACTTCCACAATACCAGGAAATTACACCTTTATCGTAACAGATCCGAGTGGATGCTCCTCTTCTAAAGTAGTACCACTTACTGCGAACAACACTGGCCCAAATGTCAACGTATTGGGTGGTTTGATCACTTGCGCCAATCCAAATGTCAACCTTGTTGGTTCTTCAAATACACCGGGTGCAACCTATTCTTGGGCTGATGCTGCTGGAAATGTAATTGGAACCACACCAACAGTTCCAGCGCCTGGCCCGGGCACGTACACTTTAACAGTACTCAATCCGGCAAATGGATGTACATCAACCAAGGACACAATCGTATCCATTGACCAGATAGCACCTTTACCATCTGCTAATTCTGATACCCTGACCTGTAATCAGCCAAATCCAATGATTACAGGTGGTTCAAATATTCCGAATCCAACCTATACGTGGACAAATCCTTCCGGAAACTTTTATTCCAATATGAAGGATACGACTGTTTCCATCAGCGGCAGTTACACATTGACAGTTTTCAATCCTGTCAATGGTTGTTCAAATGACACAACCATCATTGTCCCTGAAGATACGGGTTTACCGAGTGCCAGTGCGACGGGTGATACCTTGACATGTATAGTTACCACAACAACTTTGGTTGGACAGTCTGGCACTCCGGGAGCAACTTTTGCTTGGACTAGTCCTTCTGGCAATCCAGTAGGCAATACAGCTTCAATCAATGTAACTGTCCCAGGCATATACAATTTGACGGTGACAGGGTTGAATGGTTGCACTCAAACTACAACTGCTGAAGCAATTTTGGATGCCCAGATACCCAGCATCAATATTGCCCAAACTGATGATACCATTACGTGCAAAGTTCCCTCCATTACGCTTACCGGGTCAAGTGACTTACCCGTAACCTATGCATGGACAAATGCTGCAAATCAACCTATAGGTGCGAATGCTGGCTTGACTGTGAATACTCAGAATCAATATACGCTTGTTGTTCTTGCTGGAAATGGCTGTACAAACACCCAAACAATAAACATTGGTGAAGATCTCGCAATACCAGTCATTGACAATGTGGCTGGAGGAATTATTGATTGCGCGACCGATAGTATTCAGTTGTCGGCTTCTTCCTCGACACCTGGAGTGAAATATCAATGGTTTAATGCAGGTGGCGTGCCACTCAAAGCAGGCCCAGCACCATTCACCAAAGCTACAGGCACATTCACCTTGGTTGTCACAGCTTACAATGGTTGTACTGCTTCGATGACAGCTAGTGTGACTAGTTCACCAGACAAGCCACAAAATGTTGTTGCGACCACATCAGGCCCAATTACTTGTGCCGTTCAAAACGTCAATATCAATGTAACCAGTACCACACCCGGGTTGACATATCAATGGTCAGGACCTGGAGCATTCAATAGTGGGACGGCGATGAATTCAATCAGCCTAAATGGCAACTATTCAGTTACTGTAACAGACCCATCAAATGGTTGCACTGAAGAAAGTGCGGTATCGGTTCCGATTGATACCATCCACCCTGTAGTTAATCCGACTGGCGATTTGATCACCTGTACAAATCCGACTGCTGATATTTCTGTCCTTTCCAACCCTGCAAACGTCAATTATGCATGGTCGGATCCATCAGGAAACCCAACTGGTGGAAATACGCCTGGTTTGAATGTTACCGTATCTGGTACCTATCAGGTCCAGGTGACAAATCCAATCAATGGTTGTATGACCTTGATACCGGTAGTTGTCACGGAAAATACAACTCAACCGGATCTGGCACCATTGAGTGGTGGCCCGATTACATGTACAAATCCGACTGCAACCATCCAGTCAACCAGCACTACTGCCGTCAACTATGTCTGGACAGGTCCGGATATCAATGTCGGTAATATCAATATTGAAGATCCTGTCATTACACTCCCAGGTGCTTATGCGGTGACCATCACAAATCCGATAAACGGTTGTACGAATACTCAAAGTATTAATATCGTCGAAGACAAAGTCGATCCGATTGTCAATGTTTCCGGTGGTATTATCGATTGTACTCAGCCTTCACGGACCCTGACAGCGACGACAACACCTACAACAAACATCACGACTCAATGGATGTTGAACGGGAATGTCATTCCTGGAACCGGACCCACAATTACGGCAGGTCAACCTGGAATATATACACTAACTGTAACGAATACAGTCAATGGTTGTGTAGGTCAGGATACTGCACTTGTCGTATTGGATGATCAAACACCGAATGTTTCTGTTACTGGTGGTACAATCACTTGCCTTGACCCACAGGTTGACATTATAGGCAACTCTACTACACCAGGCGTAACATACAGCTGGACCGGACCCGGGTTTACCAGTAATAATGCCCTGGAATCGGTGACAAATGTTGGATCATATGTCTTGACAGTAACTGCACCGAATGGCTGTACAAATTCTGCAACGGCAATTGTCGAT
>JAHEAU010000168.1 GCA_024642625.1 Lewinellaceae bacterium | reverse complement strand
TTCATGGATGCCTACACCACCTGGTGTGGACCATGCAAAATGATGGACAAGCAAACCTTTGTCGATAGTGCGGTGGGTACCTTGTACAATGACCAGTTCATTAATGTAAAAATGAACATGGAAAAGGGTGAGGGTATCGAACTGGCACGAGCTTATAATGTGCAGGCCTATCCGACTTTGCTCTTCCTGGATCCAGCGGGACAAATCGTCCATCGAGTGGCGGGATTTCACCAAGCCGGACAATTCATTGATCTGGCCAAAACGGCACTGGATCCCAACCGGAAAATGATGGCCCTGGATGAACAATACGCGACGGGTGATCGCAATGCCGACTTCCTCTACACTTATGCCTATATGCGCATGAATGCCATGGATGGGACACACTATCCTGTAGCGGTAGAATATCTGTCCACTCAGGATGACTGGTCGACCGCGAAAAACCTGGAATTCATTTTTGCATTCGCCGAATATATTGATGGTGATCTATTCCGTTATCTGATAGATCATCGCTCCACATTTCAGGCGCATTATGGATCCACTCCAGTGATCCGGAAAATCGATGAAGTGATCAGTATGGCCAATTTTCTGAATGAACCTGATTGGTCCGCTGTGGAATCTCTTTTAACAACCGTTTATCCCGGCGAATCAGAACGGCAACTGGCCTATTTCAAAATGAATTATTTTCAGCAATCTGGCCGTATTGCAGAATACACTTCTGCCGCTCTGGCATTTTATTCTGCATACCCGGCAGAAGATGCGGATGCACTCAATGAAACCGCCTGGTCGTTTTATGAACATGTCGAAGACACCAAAGCACTCAACCAGGCTTTGAAGTGGTCCAAACAAGCAGTCAAATGGTCTGACTCCTATTATAATAATGATACACTTGCCGCACTCTATTTTAAATTGGGCAAAAAAAGTAAGGCAAAAAAAACGGCTTTACACGCCATTGAACTCGCCAAGGAAAGTGGGCAGGATTTTAGTTTGACGCAGCAGTTGTTGGATCAACTGTAGTTGAGTTTAGGAGTCAGGAGGGGAGGAGTTAAGGGGAAGGTTATTTCGTTATTTCGTTATTTCGTTATTTCGTTATTTCGTTATTTCGTTTATAATATATTATTCAAACACTATAGGGAAGCATTTTTACCTGTAACCAACCCCGGAGGGGTTGAACATCAATAGCCCCGGGTGACAACCCGGGGTATCAGGAAATCCCAAATCTGTTTTGGCGACATTTTTGCCGCCACCGCAAAAATGGTGACAAAACATCCTCAAGATGAATGCCGGTTTTATCCCCGGCCTCAATCACTGGTAAATATTCTGGTGTATTATTCTACAATAAAGTCCGACATTTACACTGCTTCCCTCTCTCGTTGCTTGGGCTGGAAGACAAATATATACACCACCCAGGCCAGAAAAATAAATGCCGCTGCCGCCATTAGTGGAACATGTACATCGATGGTATTTAAATAACTACCGATCAACGCCGGGAAAATCTGGCCCATGGATTGCATGCTCTGATTAATTCCTAAAATCTCACCTTGTTGATGCCGTGCCGCCTGTGAAGACACCACCGCTGTCAAATTGGGCGAGGTAATTCCCTGGAAGATGGCAATAAAGGGATTGACCAAATAAAACATCCATAATTCACTCGGCAACAGCACAGCTGCAACCGAACAAGAAAGCATAATCAGGCTTACCCTCAATAATGCTGTACTCGCATATTTTCGGCTGAGAACCCGAACAATAATGCCCTGGGTGATCACCAACCAAATACCGATCCACCCGAATAAAAGGCCGATATCTTTAATCCGTACACCGATCTTTTCGATCAATAACACAGAAAAGAATTGGGTAAAAAACGTGAACCCTAAAGAGGTCAGCAAGACTACACTAAAAATGACTCGCAAATTGGGGGCCTTGAATGACCGCGCAATATTCGCTACTCCTTTAAACACCTTGACTGCAACCTGACTCCGTTCAACTAGCGTTTCCTTAAAGACATATTGCACTAGTGCAATATTAATCAGTGTCAAGATCGCGGTAAAGAGAAATGGCGTGGCCGGTGTAAACCACGAAACAAGGCTCGGATCAGCCAGGAAACCGCCAATGGTGGGCCCCAAAATAAAACCCAATCCAAAGGCCATCCCCACTAATCCAAAATTCCTGGCCTTTGAAGATTCATCACTGACATCCGCAATGGCCGAGAATACGATGGAAATATTTCCTCCTGTAAAACCCGGCAGCATGCGGCTAAAAAACAATAATGGAATGTTCTGGGTAGCCACGGCATATCCAAATAACAGATACCCCACTACAGTCCCAGCAAGCGAAATCTGAAGTAATGGTTTTCTTCCAAACCTGTCAGACAACGTACCCAATATTGGCGCACCGAAAAATTGCATAAACGGATAGCTGGCTAACAAAAGCCCGTATAGAAGTGAGCGGGTCTGAAAGGCAACATCCGGAGAGAAGATCATCGACTCCTCTTCAAAAAAGAGGGCAGGAAGTACAGGGATAATAATCCCCACACCCAGCATATCAATGAACACCGTCAGAAATATTGGGAGGATACTGGCCCGCAGGGGCTGTGGATTAGTCGCGGATGTTGACATGCGGTTGCAAAATTAGTATTGTTCCGCTACCTGCATACAACTTGAAGTTAAATCATGCTCATGTCCGGATCGGATGGTATCCTTGTGCCAGAATCGATCCATTTTGAATCTACAGGCAATCCAGGATACCATCGCCCTATATGCACTTGCTTTGGCATCCAGACCAAACTTCCATGTCTGGACAATCCAGCAATCGTTTCAGGAGCACTGGGACCTCCAGGCTTTGGACCTGACCAGTATGTTCGATCAAAGCATCCACAGCGATGTCAACAGACGCCTGTGGAGCCGTCGAGGATATCAACCAAAGGAGATCATTTTACAGTTTCTCCAGATGGAGCCACACCTGGTCCATCTGATGTTCACAGACTTGTTTCGCCAGGAAAAGGATCTGCAAGGCCGCATCAATCGATTCCAATTCCATGCGGAAGAGCTTATCCAAAGCTATCGGGACCAACGACGCAAACCCGCTTATGCCGGACATGATCAGGATTTGGAGATCATCACCTTTTATCTGGCAATGCGGTTTCCCGAGTCTTATGCCCCATATGATCATCATGCATTTATTCACGCCCTTGCCTCTTTTCAGGTCAAGGAAATACCCGTAATTCCCGATCCTGAGCGATGGATGAAAGTGGCCAGAATCCTGCTGACCTTTCTGAATAAAAATGAAGATATCCTGAATGCGTATCAAACTATCCGAAAGGATTCAAGCATGTATAAGGGCGATACTCTGCTATTAGCCTGGGACCTCATCCAGTGGCTGGCAGAAGACCAATAACCCCTTTTTTCAGGATGCCGATGGTTCTGATGAAGCAGGTGGTTTCAACGCTTCAAGCGTATTAAATAAATGGCCATCAGGCGAAATCAATGCCCCTTGTTGCATCAAACTAAATAACTCTTCGGAACGACTCGGCTGATAGGTCTTTTCCCCAGAGTAAGCCTGCAGGGTTGCTCCACTCTGTTGTGCCTGAGCCATCATCGCTTGAGGATCACCCGTTTGGGTGAAATCCACATTCGTTTCGCCAACTATCCGAATCCCATTCATCTTGATGACCTCCTTCCCACATGAAAACGTGCGGATATCTTTTGGTGTCGTGATCTCCAGAAAATTGACCCGACTCAGGACTTTTTCAAAAACGATGTCGCTGAACAGATCGATCAATTCATCTGCCTGTTCAGGGCGATCCCGCTTGAGCACTTCCCAATCGGGACCTGTAATCGTGTTTGAAGCCAAAAACTGAATGAATTCGGTTTCCAATTCGGCCAATTCATCCGGTGCCAATCGGCGATATTTCATAAATGGTGTTTTAGGTAGATCCGCTCTCGGCTAGATCTTCATCTGTTTTCTTTCGCATGACCCAGGTGGTCATACTGCGTAAATCCTGAACAATGGTTGTTTTCACTGGATCCAGTAATTCTCCTTCCAAATCCCGGGTATAATTCAAGATCATGCGTTGGTCCACAAGATATCGCTCTGTTCCATCCGGCAGTTGAAATCGGCCATTTCCTGTGTGTTGGATACGGTCAGAAATGCCAATATTGGATGCCAATCTGGCGAAAAAAATGCCGCCCGGCTGGAGTACCCGCCATGCTTCCTGGATCATCGCCTCAAAATGAGACGCATCCCTGGCAAAATGAAGTACCGCATTGGCGATCACCAGATCAAACGACTCATCAGCAAAGGGCAAAGCTTCTATTGGCGCAACCTGGAATTGATGCTCATCTGAATTGTCGACAATCGACGCTGCCAGAGATCGAACGCGATCGATCTGTTCGGGATCCTGATCCACACCAAAAACGGAATATCCATTTTTTAGAAAATAAACGAGATTTCTCCCCGAGCCACAACCCAGATCCAACACGCGATGGAGTCCATCCAAGCGTCCTTTCAAGAGTTGGTCAAAGAGGTAAATATCGATCTGTCCGAATTGGTCAGCAAGCGTCTTCATCGTCATAGTCCACAAACTTCAAACATCATCAATTCCGTTGATCAAACCAGATTTTACATCACTTGGTTGCGAAGTTCAATTTGTATTCATTAACCGCTGTCTGCGCAGTAAGTTTTAACCCGATCTATCCACATTTCCTTGTTTGAATCGTCCAGAAAACTGGCTCGAAAGCTATTGACCGCCAATTGGCAAATATCCTGCCGGGATAAACCGACAGACTCTGCCGTTCGCAAATAGTTTTCATGCATGTAGCCCCCAAAATAAGCTGGATCATCCGAATGGATGGTCGCCAGCAATCCTTGATCCAGCATTCTCTTGACGGGATGGTCCGATAAGTTTTGAACCACTTTTAATTCCAGGTTGGAAAGTGGGCACAGTGTGAGCGGAATTTGTCGCTCTACTAATTCCTGAATAAGTGCTTCATCATCAAGACATCGATTGCCATGGTCAATACGCACCACTCCCAAAATGTCCAGCGCCTCCCGGATATATGCAGACGGACCTTCCTCACCTGCGTGTGCCATCAGGAGATAGCCTTCCTCTTCTGCTTGTTTGAACACCCGCTCAAATTTGGAAGGCGGATGCCCCAGCTCGGAAGAATCTAATCCCACACCGCAAATCCATTCCCGATATGGACGCGCCTGCTCCAACGTTTGAAAAGCGGCCTCCTCAGACAAATGGCGGAGAAAACACAGGATCAGGCGGGAGGTAATGCCCCATTTTCCCTTTCCGTCTTCCAGTGCTCTCTGGATTCCACGAATGACGGTATCGAACGCAATGCCGCGGTCAGTATGTGTCTGTGGATCAAAAAAGATCTCGGTATGGACTACTGTTTGTTCTTTGCATCTTCGCAAATAGGCCATGGTCAGATCGTAGAAATCTTCCTCATGGATCAACACATTCGCCCCGATATAGTAAATATCCAGAAACTCTTGGAGGTTGTTGAATCGATAGGCATCCTGTAATGCCTGAACGGATGGGTAATCCAGTGAAATGCCATTTCGACGGGCAATGGCAAACATCAATGCCGGCTCGAACGTCCCCTCAATGTGTACATGAAGTTCCGCCTTTGGCAATCCGTGGATAAAATCAGAAAGGTCTGTCGTCATGATGTGGATTCAGAATGTTGGTGAGGATCCGGAAGGAGTGGATCGATGATTTTCTGCCAAAGTGGAGGGACAAGAGAGAGGATCATTGCTCCTGGATAACCCATGGGAAGTTGAGGACTATCCTGAAAATGGCGCAGCACCTGGTATTTGCGGCTGGCTCGATAATGATGATCGGAATGTCGGGTCAGTTCATACAAGAAGATCCGCCCCAATTCATGATCGCTATTCCAACTGTGCCAGGGCTGAACCTGCTCATATTGGCCGCTTTCCCGTTTTGCCCGTCGCAATCCGTAGTGTTCGATATAATTGATGGTCTCCAGCAAGAGCACACCGATCAATGCCGAACCAAAAGCATAAACCAATCCCAGCCAGCCAAAAAAGAATTGGATCAGGAAAAGATAGATGATCGTTATTACCTGGATTTGAATCATTTGATTGTGTGCACTAACCGAACTATGACCTGCCTTTCGCAGCCGTGCCGCCTCGATTTTCCATGCACTGATCCACGAACCAATCATGCTTCGAATCCAGAAGGTATAGACCCACTCTCCTTTCCGGGCGCTTGCCGGATCCTGATCGGTTGCCACCCATCGATGATGCCCTCGATTATGTTCAACATAAAAGTGGACATACAATGCAGGTAGCAAGAGAAGCCACGCCAGCCCACGTTCAAAAACTGAGGTGCGGTGACCGAGTTCGTGACCGACATTGATCCCGGTCACGCCCATGATTAGTCCCATATTGAACATCATTGCGATCTGTTCACCTACAACGAGGTCTCCAGATGTCGTTTGCTTGAGATAATGAACCAGCAAGACATATAAAATGGGCACATTGATCCAGAGGAGAACATCGAAAAAACGACGTTTCAAACGAGAAGGCTCCTGCTGGTCAGAAATATTTCCGGGATCAATCGGAAGGACAAGCTCTAGCAAGGGAATAAAACCAAAAGCCACATAGATCGAACCCGGTGACCACCACCCACCCCAACTGAATCCCAGCCAGGCTGAGATCGGGGCGACATAAGCGATGAAGTATTTCAGATCTTTCCAATACATGGAGGTTATAATTTCCGATTTGGAAAGTTAGGACATTCCCATTGTTCAATGGTCAGAAGACAGGATTTTCATGAATCCTGATGACTTTCTTGTCAGATCAGGGAACAATCCGCATTGATTCTTCATTTTTGTGGGACATGAGTGCATTTACATCACAAGAACTTCGTGTCTCCCAAGTCAAACAGGAGACAGCTGATGCAGTTAGTATTACGTTTGACATCCCGGATGAACTACGTGAAACCTATACGTACAGGGCGGGGCAATACCTTACCCTGGAGGTGCCTGGTAAAAAAGGACCTATTCGAAGGGCCTATTCACTTTGCAGAGCGCCTTTTGAGGGAATGTGGGAGATCACAATTAAAGTTCAGGCTAAAGGCCAGGCATCGCGCTGGTTGAATCAGGAGGTCAAAGTCGGAGATCGACTGACAGTATTCCCGCCATTTGGACGATTTACGATTGAGGGCGATCCGGATCGGAAGCGAGGTTACTATTTCATCACCGCAGGTAGTGGAATCACCCCGGTGATCGCCATGATTCGGGAATTACTCGAACAAGAGCCACAAAGCTTTTGCTATCTCTTATACGGCAGCAGAGATGAAGAATCGATTCTGTTTCGTAAAGATTTGGACTCATTGATTGAGCGGTATTCCGGCCAGCTGAAGATCGATTATTCATTGTCACAACCTGATGGAAAACAAGGAGGTCTTTTGGGCCGTTTTAAAAAGAAGACGGAGTCATCCTGGTCTGGTCGAACAGGACGAATAGATGAACCTCATATTCTCTCGTTCCTCCATGAAGCGGATTGCCCCTACAAGGAAAAACATGCGTTTCTATGTGGGCCCACTTCACTAATGGAGGTGGCTGATGCCGCATTGCGAGCTGATGGTTTCCCTCCAGAACGAATCCATCGTGAGCACTTTGACAGTGATCCATTACCAACAACTGAGGGAGGTGAAGAAGCGGAATTGACGGCTACCCTGGATGGTCAGGACCTCCATGTGCATGTCAAACCCGGCCAAACCTTGTTAGAAGCAATGATGGGTGCCGGACATCAGGTGCCATTTTCATGTTCTTCCGGCGCATGCGCATCCTGTATGGCCCATTTGGATGAAGGCGAAGTCATCATGGATTTTGCCCCTGCCCTGGATAAAAGTGAGATCGAGGATGGATATATTTTAACCTGCCAGGCGAAGGCAAAATCAACATCGCTCAAAATCACGTACTAGTACTTCAAAAGTAAAAGGCACTTCTATGAACCTCCGAAATAGACCAAGACTAGAAAAAATCTTTGCG
>JAHEAU010000167.1 GCA_024642625.1 Lewinellaceae bacterium | reverse complement strand
AATTCATCACCGTTGCGGCTATGATTGTGTTCGCATTACAAGTGCTATTTGTAATCAACTTCTTCTATAGTATGTTTAAGGGGAAAGTCCAGAAAACGAAAAACCCATGGGGTGCTACAACGTTGGAATGGACTGCTCCAATTGATGCCCCGCATGGCAACTGGCCTGGAAAAATTCCTGCAGTTCACCGTTGGCCATATGACTACGGTAAAGATGGGGAAGACTTCATTCCTCAGATTGTACCATTGGCAGAAGGTGAAAAGGATCATGGCCACTAATTTGATTTACTATCATATTTCAGACTGAAGCTCAAACCGTATTATGACGTTTACAATCCAGGCCATCCAACTCATCAGGTCCAGACTTGCAGAATATGCGGTCCTGGTCAAGCTGCGGTTGACCTTGCTTGTAGTCTTTTCTTCAGTTTTTGGATACTTGCTAGGAGCAGAAGTAGTTCAGGCCAGCGTATTCTTATTAGTAGTTATAGGTGGTCTTTTTGTGACGTTTGCGGCTAACAGTATGAATCAGGTCCTGGAGAAGGACTACGATCGATTGATGACACGAACGCAAAACCGGCCCTTGGTTACAGGTTCGATCAGTGTACCTGAGGCAGTGCTGTTTTCCGGATTGAGTTGCCTCATCGGAGTTGTCGCTTTGGCAGCAATTAATATGTGGGCTGCCCTTTTTGGAATGATTTCTTTTCTACTGTACGCCTTTGTTTATACTCCTTTGAAGCGAATTCATCCAATAGCAGTATTGGTTGGGGCTATTCCTGGTGCAATGCCTGTCTTTATCGGATGGGTTAGTGGGACTGGATATCTAGCTCAGGAAGGGTTGTTCCTCTTTTCACTGCAGTTCTTTTGGCAGTTCCCTCATTTTTGGGCAATTGCATGGTTGGGACATGAAGATTATAGTCGTGCCGGATTCAGGATGTTGCCTGAACCATCAGGTTCGCCAACCAGAGAGACCGCCCGGCAATCTCTGATCTATGCCAGTATGCTGGTTTTTTTACCTATGCTATACTTTGGTTTCGGTTACACCGGATGGATAGGTTTGGTTGTGCTCCTCTTGCTGGGTATTCACTATACACGTTCCGGATATCGTTTTTACCAGTCTTTGGATGATGGTTCAGCTCGTCAATTGCTTTATGCCTCCTTTCTTTACCTTCCTCTGGCTCTCATCGGCCTCTACGTGGATCAATGGATAATCGGCTGATGGAGGCTACAGTACAACGAACACCAGTCCAATATACGGGGAAGTGGCATCCGAAAAAGTTTGCCCTCGTTCTTGCGATGGCAGGCATCATCATGATGTTTTCTGCACTGACGTCTGCTTATATCGTTCGGAAAGCAGCGGGCAATTGGCTGGAATTCAAGCTGCCAGCCTTGTTTTTGTACAATACCCTCGTACTCATTGTCAGCTCAATCACGGCTCATCTTGCCTATCGGTACTACGCCCGGGAAGATGTATCAAAATATCGTCTGTTTACAACAGTTACCTTTTGCTTGGGTGTCCTTTTTCTGGTTTTACAAGTGATTGCATGGGACCAACTCAAGAATATCGGAGTGCCTCTGGATGGAAATCCCTCCGGTTCGTTCATTTATGTGATCAGTGGTACGCATGCCGCCCATGTATTGGGTGGTTTGGGAGCGCTGTTTTTAGGCCTGAGGACAGCCTTCAGCCCGTATAAACTATCTGCAGGACGCAAGTTGAGTATTCAATTGGTGAATATTTACTGGCATTTTGTTGATGTACTCTGGATCTACTTGATCATATTTTTTATCCTCCAATAATATCAAGACCAAAGGAATGGCTATGGATAGTGTTGCAGTTCATTCAAATGTCGCTGAGAACGACCAGGATATGTGGGAAGGTGGCAAGACACCCTTCAAGGCGAGCTATGGCAAGCTGATGATGTGGTATTTCCTTGTCTCTGACGCATTTACGTTTGCAGGGTTTCTTATTGCCTATGGCACGCTCAAGTTCAGTGTACCCACTTGGCCATTACCAGACTTTGTTTTCTCATCCTTACCTGGAGGCATTACGCATGCCCCACTGATCTTTGTGACAATTATGACATTTGTCCTTATTGCTTCTTCAGTCACAATGGTTCGTGCTGTGCAAGAGGGACATCGGGAAAATAAAAATGGTGTAGTTTTTTGGATGGGCATGACCATTCTGGGTGGGGCTGCATTTTTAGGTTGCCAGGCTTGGGAGTGGACCACCTTGATCGGTGGGGAGAATATGACCGTTACTACAAATCCATTTGGTTCCCATGTCATTGATGGGGTGTATTTGGATGATCCTCATGGGCATCCATATGAAGCATCCATTCAACCAGAATCCTTTCACGCTGGAGAGACATACTTGATCCATAAGGATCACGAAACGGATAAATGGATTCAACGCCGCTATCAAACATCAGAAGGGCAGGTCGGTGTTCAGGAGTTTGGTCCAAAAGCATTTGGAGCCCTGTTTTTTTTCATAACGGGTTTTCATGGATTCCACGTGTTTTCAGGGGTACTCTTCTTATTGATCATTATGGTCAATGCAGCCAGTGGTATTTACGCTGCACGGAAGAATGGATATGAAATGGTTGAGAAAATTGGCCTCTACTGGCACTTTGTAGACTTGGTCTGGGTGTTTGTCTTTCTTGCCTACTATTTGCTTTAATCGTCCTCCACTAAAGAATAACCATTTGTCTTATGGGAAATAATGATATCAACCACGCCAAGAAGGTTGTTTTTAAGGGCCTGATCCTGTTGGCGATTATCACCGTTTTAGAGGTGTTTATTGCACTTTTTGGAAATGGTCATTTGATCGAAGGGGTGCGCCTTGCAAAATGGATCATGTATCCGATGATGATCGGTCTCAGCTTATACAAAGCATACTTCATCATTTATGAGTTTATGCACATGAAGTATGAAATGCAGGGATTGCGGTTCACTGTGCTTTTACCTATGCTATTGTTGGTTTGGGCAGTGATTGCTTTTTTTAATGAAGGCAACAACTGGAAGCACAACCGACAGGTTATCCAACAAAAAAACCAGATTGGCATTGAGCATATTGCGACGCCACCTGCACCGGCAAACCATGGTGAAGAAGTTCATCCAGGAAACGAACATTAGTGCATATCCTTTGTTACTCATGAACTGAATCTAGTTCATACATCTTGATGCAAGAAGATCAAATACATCACGAAAGGCCATCCCGATCCCGGGGGGCCTTTCAAGTTATATTCCTTTTCCTTCTCCTTGTTGTTGCTCCGCTTGGGTCATGGCTCTATTTGCGTTCAGGCCTTGCATATCGAAAAGATCACCTTAAGGCACTGACTGATGGAAGTGCTATTCCGGCGGCAATCTGGAAGACCAATGATGGGGTGACCATTTCTACGTCGAATTGGACTGAACAGGTCAGCCTTATTCTTTTTGCTGATGATTCCCTGGAATTGAAAGCTCAAATTGATCAATTGGCGCTTGTCCTTTCACAATTTGATGATCGGGAGGATGTGTTGTTTTACCAGATTACAGATCAGCAGCCAGTTAATCAAGCATATTATCCCGCCGATACAGCCCAATGGAAAATTTTGACCACAATGTCAGTCAAAGCAGATCCGTTTTGGTCCTATTGTCAAGCGTCGTTTCCATCTGATTCAAAAGACAAGATCTATTTAATTGATCGACGAGCCAATTTGAGACAAGCATTTCCAATTGCTACGAAGGCTGATTTAACCCAATTGGTTGAAGTTGTTGCTATTCTGTTGCCTCCTCGAAAGTTGAATCACCCTGAGTTGAACCGAACCAAAGAACGATGAGCCCTGAAGAACAGATAAAACGATATGATCGATGGGCATGGGCCATCAGCCTGATTGTCCTATTCGCTGTGATCATGATGCGGAGAATTAAATTTGACATTGGAGTTGACTTGTCTTTTTTACCGCCATTCCACGCCATCGTAAATGCGATTACCTTTTTCTTATTAATTTCAGGTTACCGGGCAATTAAGAGTGGCCGAGTGGAAACACACAAGACTCGAATGACATCGGCACTTATTCTTTCTGTCGTTTTCTTGTTGTCCTACGTCCTCTATCACACCACCACTCCCGAGACACGATTTGGAGGTGAAGGTGCGATTCGGACAATCTATTTCGTTTTGTTGATCACGCATATCATTTTAGCAGCAGTGATCCTTCCATTTATCCTGTTTACCTTTATTCGTGGTTATACCAGGGTCGTTGAACGGCACCGCAAGCTAGCCCGTTGGGTTTTTCCCATATGGCTTTATGTCGCAGCCACAGGCCCGATCTGTTACCTCATGTTAATGCCTTATTATGCATAAGATGAAAACAATTTTCTTTCCATTATTGATCATGTGCCTGTTGGTCATCTTTGCCAGCGATTTATCGGCACAATGCCCAATGTGTAAAATGTCTGCTGAATCTAATTTGGCCAATGGTGGTACCGTCGGCAAAGGACTGAATGCAGGGATTATGTATATGCTTGCAACCCCCTATTTATTGGTCGGTACAGTAGCCTATTTGTGGTGGAGGAATAAGAAGAAGGTCGACGCGAGTACTGAAGAATAGTACGCGATAAATCAGAATCAATTAAAGCGGGCTCACCTTCAAAAAGGTGAGCCCGCTTTTTATATAACAGGTGATGATTAGAACGGAATCTGGATTCCGGCAGTCACGTTGAAACCACTGTTTCGAAGTCGGATATCGATGATTGGATCATCCAGCATGTTCGTGAAACCATGTTGGAAACTACCCTGGAGAAATAGATTGGACCGGCCTGCCTGGAATGTCATACCTGCTCCTGCAATGGCACCGACTTCAAATTGGTTGTACAGGTCGTTGGTTACGTCTAAATCATAAGACCCAATGTTGAAATCAAGTATGAAGTTTGCTTTCAGATCGATCTGACCATCCACAGCATAGCTAAAATGGGGCCCTCCGAAAATGTAAGGCTGGACGGGGCCATCAGTAAAGGTGTATTTCAGCTGAAGTGGTATTTCGATGTATTGCACCCGTGTTATGGCTTCTGCTCCAATCGGAATAGGAATGTTGAAGAGGTCAAATTCAAATCCTTCTCTTACACGAAATCCTTTTTCAATGTAATTTAATTCAGGACGGAAGGCCAGACGGCCAAGCATAGGAAATTCGGCGTGCAAACCTGCTGTTACTCCAGTCCAATATCCATTTTCCGGAACCCAGCTTTCGGAGATGCCTTTGATTTGCACTTTGTTGCTGTGGAAACCGCCATGGGCCCCAAAAGTGATTTGGGCTTGGGCGAAGCAGGGCATCACAAACATTGCGATCAGGGCTAGAATGGAAAGGCGTTTCATGGCTATTTATTTAAAAGGTTCATTGTTGGAACCTTGCAACTTGCCATGACAACCTTACGGAGATGTGAAGACGTCTTAAGGGGAGTTTAAAATTTGATGATTGTTCATCAGGAGCTGGGATCAGTCATTTGGTGATCAACATGGTATTGTGACCATGCCATGACCAACCAGCCACCGGTTAATAATAGACCACCCAATGGGGTGACTGGTCCTAGAAAAGAAATTGGCAAATGGTGTACATCAAGAGTGCTTAGTAAGTAGAGGGAGCCCGAAAAGCAGACTGTTCCCCAAAAGAAGAGGAGGTAAGCCCACTTTTTATTGCGTTCATTTCCTGGAAGGAGCAGGCTTGTTAAAGCCGCCAATACATGGACAAAATGATAAAACGAGGCCGTTTTCCATACCTGGATTGAATCTTCTGAAACCAGGTTTTTTAGGGCATGTGCTCCGAAGGCACCCAGAAGAACAGCGATTGCTCCGGACACAGAAAGGATGAGAAAGGCGGTTCGATATTGAAAAGGTTGCATAATCAGGTTGTTATGGTCCAGTCAATTGGGTCCTGGCCTTGCTTGATGAGAATTTCGTTTGTTTTACTGAAATGGCTGCAGCCTTGGAATTTGTTGCCCGCCAATGGGGATGGGTGCACCGCTTCCAACACAGTGTGCTTTTTTTCGTTGATCAGAGCCTTTTTTGATTTGGCAAAATTACCCCAGAGTAAAAAGACGAGACCTTCTTTTTGATCCGAAAGTGTCTTGATGACGGCATCGGTGAATCGTTGCCATCCGATTTTACTATGTGATCCGGCATTCCCTTTTTCAACTGTCAGCATGGCGTTGAGCAGGAATACACCTTGTGTGGCCCATGGAGACAAGTCGCCATGCCCAGGATTGGGAAAGCCCAGGTCACGGTTAATTTCTTTGTAGATATTTTGTAAAGATGCAGGCGTCCGTATCCCCCGAGGGACCGAAAAGCAGAGCCCCATGGCCTGACCGGGTTGATGGTAGGGGTCCTGTCCAAGGATAACCACCTTGACTGAGTCGAATGGGGTGGAATCAAATGCGTTAAAAATCAGTTTGCCCGGCGGAAAGACTGTCTTTCCAGCTTGTTTTTCCTTGAGTAAGAATTGCTTGATCTGGTTGAAGTAAGGCAGGGCAAACTCTCTTGATAGAGCTGTTTTCCAACCGGATTCTATCTTGACGTCTGTAGGGGGCATGAATTAATCAGGTTGATCCTGGACTGAAAATTAACAGAATTCCCCGGGATAAGAAGGGAATGCCTAATTTTGCCCTCCCTTGGTCCCATAGCTCAATGGATAGAGCAACTGCCTTCTAAGCAGTAGGTTGCAGGTTCGAGCCCTGCTGGGATCACACTTTTTCTTTTTTTGGCGTTTTTCACCTCAATTTCCGGGCATCATTCAGATGGCGAAACAAGTCATTCAACAACCTACAACGAGCGAAGGATACTGACGCCTCCCAACAATATCGCCCCCTGTCCAACCTCCTCCCCCGTGGTTTTTACATTGATTTCAGCACCAAAGGCAATACGGGGCACCAGACTCCAGGCTCCCAAATTGATGGGATAATCCAATGTCGCTGTAGGTTGAAAAACGGTCACCTCCGTCGTGCCTCCGACTTCCATGATGGTGCCTGGATCCATCTTCCAGTCAATCGAATTCCACCAGACATCAGCACGTGCGCCTAATCGGACTCCTTTCCATATCGAATGAGAATAGCCGATAGATGCACCTACGCCACCGCCTTTTTCATCATCCTGTATGCCCAGGTCGCGGTGGTCAACGATGTTGTAACCAACACGAAATTCCAGACTACCTGCTTGCCCAAGTGGCATTGTATAATTCACTGATGGGATAATACCTGTAGGATAGACCTGACCCTCCAGGCCAATTTGGTGTTGGGCATTGATCTGAATACTATAAGTGCAAATGACGAGTACAATCAGAAAGCGGAAGGATAAATGAATCATTGTGGATGTTTGTTAATGGTGATTTGACAAGCGCTTAATTGACCTCGATCTCATCAATAAAGATATACGAATCTCCACCTGCTCCCGGGTGAGGAGGCTTGAGTCGGCCATAATTTTTAACAAACAATTTGATATACCTTGCTTTGCTGACATCGCTTTCACCACCCAGCGTTATACGCTGAATCTGTTCATCATTGGCTGGGATCATTTGACTCGTATGAAAGGCCTCTTTATATCTCTCACCATCTGTGGATGCGAAAAAAGTAATCTCATTGGGAAAAACGATCCAGGCTTTGTAGTCTTGAAGAAAAGAGGCTTTCAGCGTATTGATCCGTTGTTTTTTGCCCAGATCGATGACTACTTCCAGATCGGTTCCCTGATATCCTTGCCAACGCCCTTTACGCCATTCGACATCTCCAATGAGTCCGTCAACCAAAGCATCCGGTCCTCCAGCTGTGTATTGTGGATGGATTGGAGATAATACATTGACTGTCCAATTGTGAGGCAATTGATAATATATTGCTTTGATCCATTGGCTTCGATGACCTGAAGTATCCACACTTTGAGCTTCTACGGTAACCGTCTTATCAATTTGAAACGGAGCGGTATATCGCTTTGCAGGATTTTGCCCGTTGATCCGATACTCCGCATAACAATTAGCCGGCACCTGAATATTGACATTTGCAGTTTCCCGAAACGGGAAGGAGGGCCCCATAATTGACGGC
>JAHEAU010000166.1 GCA_024642625.1 Lewinellaceae bacterium | reverse complement strand
AAAGCGGCGATTTCATCGGCAGTCTCTTCACCCATGCAAGCATGGTTCAGAGCCTTACCGATGAAATGGCGCACAGAAATATTCTAGTGGAGCTGGAGGGATTCGAACCCTCGTCCAGACAAAGCAACCAAGAGCCTTCTACATGCGTAGCTTCTACTTGAGTTTTCGAGTTCTCGCTGGTGTACAAGCGAACCTACAAGAACCTTATCTCCGGTGTCTCATCCGCGGGGTGGAGTAGTTCCCACGAACCAGCCTGAATTGTGTTGATGTGCGGCTTCCTTTTGTATCAGGCGTCAAAGGAGCGGCACAAAGGCATACTAATTCCTAGAATTAGGCTGCCATGGCGTAATTAAAGTCGCCAATTAAGGTGGTTGATCATCATTTTATTCCCGAAGGACCCCCGAAAGGGACGGAGTGAATAATCCTGCTCCGGCATGCTTACTCAAAGAACATCTTTCCTGTCGATTCCGGTCAGCCCCTGAATTCGATAGACGCAAATGTAACTATTCTTGCCTGCCATTAGTTCCCGACTTGAAAATACTGGCCTCAAGGATGTGGATCATCTATCTTTGCGGCAATGGGAAAGAAGCAGACAATCGCGCTGATCAGAGAGGGCAAAGTTCCGCCCGACAGTCGGGTCATATTTACACCACAGCAATGCCGTGAGATTCAGGAACGGTTTAATGTTATTGTCCTTGTTGAGCAATCGCCCATCCGCTGCTTTCCGGATGAGGAGTATATCGCAGCAGGTATCCAGGTGGTTGAGGATCGGCCTGATGCCGATATTTATCTTGGCGTCAAAGAAGTACCCACATCCCAGATGGTACCTGGCAAGATTTATCTTTTCTTTTCCCACACCATGAAAGGTCAGCCGTATAATCGGCCACTATTACAAGCCATCCTTGAGAAAAAGATTTGTCTCATCGATTACGAAGCGATGGTGGATGACCGAGGCAAGCGTGTTGCAGCATTCGGTTACTATGCTGGTGTTGTTGGTGCTCACAATACAATGTATGCATTTGGCAAACGGACCGGTTTGATCCATATGCCGCGAATGAAGCACCTTCACGATTATGCTGAGGCTCGTGATTTTTATGAAAGCATAGATATCCCACCAATGAAGGTCGTTGTTACAGGAACTGGTCGGGTCGGAAAAGGCGCTGTCCGTGTGTTAAAGGATATGGGGCTCACGGAAGTCACTCCGGAGGCATTTTTGGCAGGCCAATTATTGCCACCCAGTTGTTTTACGGTTTTAAGTCCGGAATACTATGTCCAACACCGGGAGGGAAAGGCATTTGTCAAATCTGATTTTTATTTGAATCCCGCTGACTACTCATCCTCCTTCCGTCCCTTTACTCGTGTTGCGGATGTGTTTATCAATGCGATCCTGTGGAAGGATGACGCCCCCGCATTTTTTACCGTCAACGAGATGGCAAGTCCTGAGTTCAGGATACATACCATCGGCGATATTACCTGCGATATTGCACCTCATTCAAGTGTGCCTTCCACCATTCGACCAAGTACAATCCAGGATCCGGTATATGGATACGATCCGCAAACTCAACAAGAGGCTCCACCATATTCTGAAAACGTGATCGACGTCATGGCCATCGACAATCTCCCTTCAGAATTGCCACGCGATGCCGCCACCGCATTTGGCGCTGCCTTGTTGGAGTATGTCCTCCCAGATTTATTGAATGGTATGGATTCACCAATGATTGAGCGCGCGACAATCACAAAAGATGGTCAACTAACCAAACGATTTGCTTATCTGCAAGACTATGTGGACGGTCTGGATTGATCCTGCAAATACCTTCTGATCGCCTGATCGATCCGCTCTCCTGGGTTGGTGGAAAGGTCAGGTTCGAAGGATTGCCCCGTGACCTGTTCATACAATTGGATATACCGCTCACTGATCTGGTCGACAAAAAATTCAGGCATTATCGGCATTTCCTGTCCGTCTTTTCCCTGGAATCCATGGTCCATCAGCCATTCCCGGACAAACTCCTTTGACAGTTGGACCTGAGATTCGCCTTTATCCTGGCGTTGCTGAAAGCCCTCAAGGTGGAAATATCGCGAACTGTCAGGTGTATGGATCTCGTCCATCACCATGATCTCGTCCTGCCAGGTGCCAAATTCGTACTTGGTATCTACGAGTATCAGACCCTGTTCTCTGGCCATTGAGGTGCCTCTGTCAAAGAGTTTTCGGGTATACGTTTCTAGGATATCCCATTGCGCCGACGTAACAATGCCCTGCTTCAGGATTTCTTCTTTTGAGATGTCTTCATCATGGCCTTCAACTGCCTTCGTGCTTGGGGTAATAATAGGCGTTGGAAATGGGTCGTTTTCTCGCATTCCCTCTGGCATAGATACACCACAAAGCACCCGTTGACCCGATTTGTATGTCCGCCAGGCATGCCCCGTAAGGTATCCACGGATGACCATTTCAATTCTGATTGGATCACAATAGCGACCAATAGCAACATTGGGATCAGGAGTGGCGATCAGCCAATTGGGAACATCATCGGCCGTTGCTCGAAGGAAATAAGCGGCCAGCTGATTGAGTACCTGCCCTTTAAATGGGATGCTCCGAGGGAGAATATGATCGAATGCCGAGATCCGGTCCGTTGCTACCAGGATCAGCAGATCGTCTATTTTGTAAAGGTCACGGACTTTCCCATGATAGACCATGTCCTGGCCTGGCAAGTCGTAGTCTGTGGCGGATAATACCGGTTTGGAATGCGAATTCATACCCCAAAGGTAGGGCAGAAATGCATGCGTACTTCTATTAACCTCCGAAATTGAGTGGGTTTGATAGAGGTGCCCTACATGTATTTGATGGAATTCCGATCGCGGATGATCTCCTTCAGCTCTTTAATGAAGCTGTCATATCCAGGCAAGACTTTGCGGGCAGCATCATTGAGTGCGAAAAATGTACCCTTATCCAGTTCTGGAGAGATTTGTGAAATTTGACCCTTCACATAGTTCACATCCTCCTGAAGCAGTTTTTTTAACGATGGAATGTCGTGCCAGTCACCTTCTACAGCAACGGCCTTTTCCGGGTTTCCATCACTCATGCGGGCTACTGGATCCAGGGCAATATGGGTGTTGCTCTCGGTCGGGGTGGCTTTGGATTCACTGATCTCAGGGAATTCCCATTGATCACCTGTGTTGACAAGAAAGATTTCCAAGCCTTTTTCCTTGATCCGGTAGATTACCAGTCGAACGGTCTCCAACATACTCATAAGAACACAACACTTAAATGAGAATGCAGTTTTGCATCTCCGTACAAAGAAACGGATTTTCGATAGAAATATTCCAATTGTCTACAGAAGGCGAGATTAATATGCGATTCCAGTTGGTTAAAACGAAAAAGGCCATCATTCATGATGGCCTTTTAAATATTCATTTCAGGAACTAGCCCAAGTAAGATCTGAGGGCATTCCGGTTGTATGATTTTCTCAACCGACGTATAGCGCGCTCCTTGATCTGGCGAACCCGTTCCCGGGTGAGGCCAAATTGGGTGCCGATCTCTTCCAGTGTCAATGACTTGTACCCATTCAACCCATAATAGGCAGAGAGGACTTCCACTTCCCTGGGAGATAACATCGAGAGGCCATGCTGCACTTCGTCCTTGAGAGACTCTTCCATCAGCATATTATCTGGACTTGATTCGCCATCATTGATAAGGACATCCAGCATGGTGGCATCGCTTTCGTCTCCGTTGATCGGAGCATCGACCGAAACATGGCGATTCGTACCGCGAAGCATATTGGAGACTTCCCGAGGGGTCATTTCCAAGAGTTCGCCCAATTCCTCATGAGTTGGCTCACGTTCGAATTCCTGGACAAAGGACAGAAACGCCTCGTTCACCTTATTATATGAACCCACCTTGTTCAGTGGGAGGCGTACGATACGGGCATATTCAACAATTGCCTGAAGGATGGATTGACGGATCCACCAAACGGCATAGGAGATAAATTTAAATCCTTTGGTTTCATCAAAGCGGCGACCGGCTTTCATCAAACCGACATTGCCTTCATTGATCAAGTCACTCAATGAGAGGCCTTGATTCTGATACTGCTTGGCAACGGAGACAACGAATCGAAGATTGGAACGTGTCAGGATTTCCAAAGCATCATCATCGCCGCTTCGGATCCGTCGAGCGAGTTCGGCTTCTTCGTCCGCACTGAGCATCGAAATCTTGCCGATGTCATTGAGGTACTTGTCGAGGGAGAGGCTCTCCCGACTTGTAATTTTGTTGGTAATTTTTAATTGCCGCATAGGGTCATCTCAGTTTAGGGACAGTTTGTTTCTACGGAATACACAGCAAAAAAGTTGCCACTTTCCATATGTCCTACTTGACTTTAAGACAACTATGCCTTAATGTCCATGGGTTACACTCAATACATTGATCAATAGAAGAAAAGTTCCCGCTGTGGAAAACTTCTAATCCTCTGTATATAAGGGGGAGAATGCTCAAAAAAGGTTGCCTGATACATTTGAAAACGTATCTTTTTCTTTAAATCGGCTGACTTGAGTGTTGTTGGCGTAGAAATAGACTGCAGGTTTGCTCAGATTCTGGTAGTCCACAGTGAGGTTCACTATCTTTGCCCCCTAAATCACTCAGACATGTCAGAAAATCAAAAGCAGGGACCCCAGCTGAATATAGAATTGCCGGAAGATGTTGCTGAAGGCATCTATTCCAATTTGGCAATTATTGCCCATTCGCATACCGAGTTTGTTGTGGACTTTATCCGGATGATGCCCAACATGCCAAAGGCCAAAGTGAAAGCGAGGGTAGTCCTGACGCCACAGCATGCCAAACGATTATTGCGTGCTTTGGCGGATAACGTGAAAAAATTTGAAGGCCAGTTTGGTGTCATCGAGGACAGTGAACCAAATAACTTTCCACCAATGAATTTTAACACTCCGACTGCACAAGCCTAGGCGTGAATTTCGTTAGTGAATAAACTGATACCTATGCAACGCACTATTTTTTCCTTTTTCATGACACTTGTAGTCATGCTCGCATTCAGCATTCCGGCTACAGCTCAGAATAAAGAGCGCGAGCGGCCAGCGCCAAAACCATTTATGCAGAAACTGTGGTATGGTGGGAATTTTGGTTTGGGATTTACCGGCGGAAATCAATCCTCCCAATTTAATTTTGGCGTTTATCCAATGGTTGGATACAAGATCATTCCATGGTTTTCTGTTGGTCCTCGGCTTGGATTTGATTATAACTACTACAAAGGTCCAGGTGATAACGGCAAGATTGCCTCCACAAATATTTTCAGCTTTTATTCAGGTGTTTTTGCCCGTGCCAATATCTATCGCTGGATTTTTGCGCAAGCAGAATATGGAGTGACCTTTGGAAAGCAAGCTTTTCTGGATGGGTATGGGCGATTGATCATGGAAGGTGACAAGGTGAAAAAATCTCAAGTCACTCAGGAGTCTGGATTAATCGGTTTGGGCTATAATTCCGGGGGCATTATTGCAACAGAGCTGATGCTTCTGTATGACGTGTTGGTGCCTACAGATTCATACCAAAATCCATGGAACTTCAGGTTTGGTATCACCTACAAATTCTAATGCAGAGTCAATAGTCTGAATGTTCCAGCGTGAAATATCGCAGGATGGCTTTGACATCTTTGTCTTCCCGCAATTCGGGGATGTAGGTGAATAGAATTTCGTGTTCTTCAACGCCTTCAGACAAGGCCTCTTCCAGGCTGCGCAGAGCTTGTTTGCGCTTATTTAGCTTGAATTCAGCAGCAGCCTGGATGAAGTACAAACCAGCGCCCCACGTCGATTCAATGGCTTCTTCCATCAGCGTAATGACCTCCGTGTAAGCACCTTGATTGTATTTGAATTCTGCATATTTTATCCAGGATTCAGGTAGTTCTGGCGCCAGCTCTGTTGCTCGGACAAAACATGCTTCTGCTTCGGCTGGCTTGCCATCAGCCAACCAGGCTTCAGCCAGACCAGTGATATAATCTTCATTACGGTCATCCAGATTGACGGCACGTTCGAAATAACGCGCAGCAACGCCTGGCTTCTTTTCCAGCATATAGATCTTGCCCAACTGGTAGTAGATCTCATCATCCAGTGGATTGAGGTTGCGGGCAAGAAGGAAATATTGACGCGCCTTGGTCGGATTTTCAAGAGCCTGGTAGCTCTGACCAATCTGCTTCAGAATCTCTGCATCCGGTTCGATGCGTTGTTGAATATCGTAGAGGTTTTTTAGGGCTCGCTTTGGTTCTCCGATGGCCAATGCAACCTCGGCAGCGTAACAAAATGTCAGCTTAAACTGAGGTTCGAGCAGTCCGGCATATTCAAAGGCTTCCATCGCCTCTTCATAACGAAGGAGATAATAGTGTGCCTGACCAGCATTAAACCAGGCCATGCCATTGTATGGATCCTGATCGATCAGTTCCAGGTGAAATTGTAGCGAATCCTTCTGATTTCTGCTTGATTCACTTGCCAACCAGATCCGTTCCAATGCCGTCCGGTTTCGGGGTTGGATTTTCAACACCTCTTTATAAGCACAATACGCTGCATGTTGATCACCACTACGTGCATGGACTTGGGCTTCGAGCAAATGAATTTCTGCCATCCGTGACATAGGTACCCGATATTTCAATTCAGTCAGCAGGACGCGGGCCATGTCGACTTCTTCCATCTGAGTCATGGCTTTGATCCGCATGCACGTGCAAGTGATCTCGTCACCACCGGCCTGTTCCAATATAGCGAGTTGTTCCATAGCTTCACCTGGACGTTTACATTCCAGAAGAATCTCGATCTGATGTGTGAGCAATTCACTATCCATTCGGTGGATAGCCAAAGCTTCTTCACTCAATCGCAGCGCTTCATGCCAATCATCTTCTTCCCGAAAATGAGAGATGAGGACCAGAATGTCTGTTTTGGACATTCGATCCAGTTGTCCGGTTTTGGACAGCGTCTCATAGCTTGAAAGCAATGTATTGACGACTTCACGTTGGGGAGGAGTGGTTGATTGCATCTTCATATTCACCTTGTGTTCCATTTATACGGGGTGTTGACGGTGAGGTTACTTATTGCCAATAATGTCGCGATTGATCGTAACGTGCTATGATACAGGTTTAAACAAAGGTAAAATAAATGAATAAATAAAATAGTAAATATACAATGTGCTGTTTGGCAGGTCGGTGTGGTTTGATTTGGATTTGGAATATTTTTATATTGTATATGTTGAAATAGGGGAGTAGTTCCCCTGTTCCTCTGTTCCTTGTTCCAAGTTCCTGGTTGGCATTGGATGGGAAGCAGATTGCCAAGGATTCGATGCCCGGTCGCCCCGACCCCGAGTCCTCGGGGGGGAGTCCGGATCCAGACCCCGAGGGTTTAGGGCAAACGCGCCATCGTCTGGGTTCAATGTTCAAAGCCTGGCCTTTTGTCCAGACTAGTTCAATGTTCAATGTCCTTCTCTAGCATACCAGCACCTGCTGAATGAGACTGTAAACCTGGATATCTTCACATGGATTCTGTGCGAATGGCAGTTCTTCAACCCCTTCAGGGTTGCGGGTGAGGTACTCTGTACCCCGGGTTGCACCCGGGGCTATTTTATTGAACCCTTTCAGGGTTCATCAAGCTTTCGAAATAACGAAATAACGCAATTACGAAATAACTAAAAACCGACAACTGAAAATCGAACACCTTCACTAACCTCATCCCCGGACGCTGGCGGTCCGGATCCAGACATGGCCCAAAGAGGGCCATCGTCTGGGCCCCCGCCCTTCTCCTTTGCAAGGAGAAGGGAGCTCCAATTTTAATGCAAGAGAGTTTAGAAATAGGATGGCGCTCTACTTTTTTTGGGCCGAATACCGCAGGCCGAATACCACTTCCAATCCTCCTTCGAAATAACTCAATAACGAAATAGCCCAGTGAGACACCAGCCCAACAGAATGATCTTATTGAACGTGTAAAGTGTCGAACAGAAAAACCAAATGACAAATTCCAAATAAATCCCAAATCCAAAATCTGAATGATGGAAAACAAGAGTGGCTTCCTGTCTCTTCATCTTTGGCCCTCGGCCCTCGAACTTGACATTCGAAATAACCCGATAA
>JAHEAU010000165.1 GCA_024642625.1 Lewinellaceae bacterium | reverse complement strand
AATTCATTCCCGTTAATGGTGTATTCACAATCACCTGTACCATCTGCAGATGTATTCCGTGATCCAGAAGCAGCGCAAGTGATAACCGGGTTTTCATTATCGATAATCGTGATCGTAAAATTGCAAGAAGCACTCAGACTATGCTCGTCTGTTACGACAATAGTTGCTTGTGTTAATCCTTTCAACAGATTGATGGTAATAACCGGGTTGCCGAGGGCATTCAAATTGGTTAATCCACTAGGACCATTCAAATTCAATTGGTAACTCTGGATTGCGCAGTTGTCTGATACAGTTGGCATTTGAATTGTTGCCAAGCCAAGACAATCATATCCACCATTATTGGAGGTGTTAAATGTCAGATTAGAAGGGCAACCACCATTGATCGTAGGTGGTGTGATGTCATTAATGGTCAAAGTCGTGTTGCAATATCCTTTGTTGCCATTAAAATCAAGCACTTCCAAAGACACATTATGAACGCCTTCATCAGCACAACCAAACATCTTGGATGCAGAGTAGGCACCGGCATTTACTGAGTAACTGTAACCGACAATGGAACAATTGTCAGTTGATCCATTATTGAATGCTGTTGCCGTTACAGTAACAGTCCCAGGATTTGAAGCCGACAAGTTGACATTGACAGGTTTGCATTGGGCAACGGGTGGAATGATGTCATTCAGGACAGTTATCAGCTGACTCTGTTGGACAGAACCATTTGCGCCGACATAAGTCCAGGTAACAAAGTAATTACCTACTCCAAATTGATATACAGGAGGTGAAACATTAATCAATGTTCCCTGACTCGGAATACCATAAATAGTATTGCCACACTCCAATGCAGTTGGTGCGGGAATCGTGATCACATTACATCCCGAAAAGGCTGCTGCAAGGTTCGGTCCCGCAATAGTTGGTACAGGTACACTGACCTCGTCCAATGTCACAGTGAATGAACAAGAGGTAGAAAGACCCTGAGGGTTATTGTCCGTGACTGTAATTGTCACGTCAAACATCTCTCCATCTGCCGGTGTTAATCCGGGTACACTTGACAGAGATGTTCCTGCCGCAGGGCTTTGAGTAATGGTAAAATCGGAACAGTTGTCCGAGATCAATGTGACCAGAGGAATATAGTTTTGAACCTGACCTTGACCACAAGTTATTCCCAAAATTTGGTCAGCCGGACAGATCACATTAGGTGCTTCAATATCCTCAATGGTAACCGTGAAGCTACACGTTGACGAATTGTTAGACAGGTCAGTAGCCGTATACACGATTGTCGTCGTTCCAACAGCAAAGCTCGTCTGTGGATTGCTGAAGAAAACAGCTTGATTATACGGGCTGTTATTATTAATGGCAGCCTGTACTCCTGGATCAGAAATGGCCTCCGTAATGGTCAAGTCACTCGAAGCATCGCAGTTGTCTGTCCAATCATTTTCAAGTGGGCGGATCCAGGCAACGGTATTGTTACAATCACCAGCGATGTTCGGCAGCGTTACACTTGGTGGACAATAATGATTAACGGGTACTTCATCGTCGTTGACCACGACCTGAAACTGACAAGTTTTGGTATTTCCAGCAATGTCTGTTACGGTCCAAATGACAACAACGGAACCACCGTAGAAGTCTTCGTTTGCCAGCGTATTGGATAGGTTGTAATCATTAACCGTGGAGATAATATTACAGTTGTCATTCGTAGAGACCGGATCGAACTCAGTTCCCGAAGCCGTGTAAATACAATCACCTAAGATTCCATCCTGACTTGTCGTGCGAACTTGTGGACTTGATGGGCAAACTATTTCCGGATTGGTGAGGTCACGAATCCAAAGAATTCGGTCACACTGATCCGTATTTCCCATCGCATCCGTGAATGTCCAGGTGATAGTGTATATCGCTTGACCCGGTGATACCGGATCTATAAGGAATGTAGAGCCAGCCAAACTACTCGGGTTTGGTCCAGCTATAAATCCAGCAAAGTTAAACACAGGAGTTACTACATAACTCACAGTGATCGGCCCGGGACAATTGTCTGTGACATTTGTTGGATCCAATGAAGTATCAATACCAGAAAGTGTATAACCACAGTCAGTGTTATCCTGATCACCGGGTGAACCTGTAAACAAAACTATAGAAGCTGCACATGTAAACGTGGGATCCTCCATGTCATTTACAGTAATTGTAAATGTACAAGTACCTGTATTGCCTTCAGCATCTGATGCAGTATAGGTCACCACATTCAAGCCCTTCTGGTATACACCTGTTCCTGCATTATCAGAATTTGCAGAAGAACCAGTATCTGCACTCCAACCTATTTGTGTGATCCCACAGTTGTCGATCATTTCACCATCAGCTGGCTGGTCTACGACGGCCAGATAAGGAGCCATTGTTGGGATGATTTCCGTCATGGAAATGCCGGCCAGGCCAGTTGCGGTGCACATTCCCGGGTCCGTGTTAACCACCTGATTTGGGGGACAATTCAGCGTAGGAGCTGTTGTATCATCAAAGAGATCAACTTGTTGAGTTTGGGAGGCAAAATTGCCATTGCCATCATCATAGATCCAATTGACAGCATAATTGCCTGGAGCATTGATCAAATAACCCGGCATGCCCGGACCGCAACCAATCGGGTTGAGGGTCGCACCCGCGATGGATGCTGTACCATAGATCACATTTCCATTACAATCTGTAGCAGTTGGCGCACAGAGCATAAAAGAATGGCAATCTGTAAATAGGGTTGTCCCCGGATTAATAGCAGGTAAAGGCATGACATCCGGAACCGGTGCATTGTTATCCTGGAGTGTGACCGTGAACATACAATCGTCCATGTTGCCTCCTTTGTCTGTGATTTTCAGTGTCACATTGAACATGCCACCATCTACAGGCATGCCGGGAGAGAAGATGGTGCCAAGTGTTGTGCCGGCAAGAGGCATCTGTGTAATGGTATAATCGGGGCAATTTTCATTGATAATACTGACGTTTCCAGTATAGTCAGGGATCCCTTGTGCTGTACAAATAGTCGGCAAGATCAAGTTGCCGCCGCATGTAATTTCTGGATCCTGCTCATCATTTACTGTGACTGTAAATGTGCAAGTCGAAGAGTTCATTGCAGCATCAGTCACCGTATAGGTCACTACAGACTCACCAACCGGGAAGGAAGCAAATCCGATATTTGATGCTGCTCCACAAAGAAACTGAAAACTTGAAACAGTGACAGTTGGAGTGGAAACACCATCGCCTAAAATTCGAACACCAAAATTGTCACCCGCTGATACTGGGAAGGATGCAAACCCAGATTCGCTAAGGACGACTGATGATACCAGAACAGTAAAACTGCCATTGATCAGGAATCCAAAATCATTATTGGCGGCTCCTCCAGCATTATAGTCCCAGGCAAAATAAATGATTCCATCGTCGATAGCATTGACCGTCAAATCTGTAGTGTTGCCGTTTGTCGGTGATGCTGTGATGTCAAAGGAATTTGGTGCCCCAGAAATATCTACTGCACCACCATTGAGAACAGGAGTCCAGTTTACCAATGCAAAAGGTCCAGTAAAATCCGAAATGTCAGAGCAACCACCACCTCCATTAAAGGTGAGAATATTGACCGGATCATTGTTTGGCAGCGTAACCCCAACAACAGCCAGACTTAGCATCCCAGGACAATTGTCCGTATAAGTTGCTTCATCCCAAATCGTATTCTGGAAGCAATTATCCAATACGTTAGTTAAAACCTGGCTTGGCGGGCAAGTCACAATTGGATCGACATTATCCACAACAGTGAAGTCAAAATCGTGGATGCTGACATTGCCACACGCATCTTCGGCCTCATAAATAATATGGTAGGTTCCAGGGATGTAAAATTGATTGGCATTATTGTCATTACCAACACTTGTAGTGGCGCCGCCAAACAATGCGGGGAAGGTGTTGATAGTCCAAGAATACGTAGGTGAACCCTGGCAATCATTTTTAGCAACAACTTGCAAAGCGCTTGAACCGGTCAAATCAACACCACAAACCATCGGGTCAATACCCAAGATGGTTGTATCCATCGGGGCGATGCCAAATTCAGGGCTATCATTGTTCAACGTGATCAGATCCAGTTTGGCCAAGGGTTGTGTCGGACCTGGAGGTACATTATCAATGGCATTCCCGGCAGCATCTACTGCGGTCCATCGCCGACGGATATGTTCGACAGTCGGGCAAGCCCAAGGTGTATTGATATTGATTTGATCATGAAAATTCTCTGTTGGATTCGGATCACAATTGTCCTTAGCTGTAGGGATATATATTGTGGTGAAGTAGTTATAGACAGTGCCATAGTCATCAGAGTCACAGTTCAAGGTGACAGTCAAACGATTCGTAAGTGGCGGCATATTATAGGTGACACTAATAATGGCGTCTGAAGCCAGAGAAACGCCTGCTGCGGTAAGCCAATCAGCGATCACTGTACTTTCAGCAACCCAGGTTGGATCTTCCATGTCATTTACAGTGACATTGAAGTTGCATGTTGCAGTCAAATTGCCATCGTCAACAGTCATGACAACATTGTTGACTCCTTTTGCAAAGTCAACGCCTGATAAGTCATTTGAAAAGACTGCGCCACCCGCATTAATATTATAAGATATAGAAGGTGTACCACAATTGTCTCCATATTGAAGATCAGCAACTGCATCAAGAGGTGTCACATCAACGAAAGTGAGACCAAGTAATTTTGCTGTGCAAATACCCGGGTCTGTAGAGACAACCTGGCTTGGTGGACAATCGATGGTGGGTGCCTTTGTGTCATTGACATCTATGACCACCTCAACGGGGGCACTGTTACAAGCGCCTCCATTTTGGGCTCTCACCCATATACTGAATGGGAAGGACGTACCATTGCATTGGACGACAAGTGGCGTTACACTAAATAGTGTGTATGCACCTGCAGGTCCTGTTGTTGCATATGCCAGCTCACAGCCCACATTACAGGGGGCAATTCCGCCATTCACAGGATTAACCACACCTGCCAGACTGGCTTGGGTGATAATGGCCTGCGTTCCACCCATATTGATGGTAAAGTTCACGGGGCCAACTGCGGGGGCAGTGTTACACTGGGCGTGAAGCGTACCAGAGGTGGTCGCTGTCAACAGAAACATCAAGCTGATTCCAAGAATTGAAAAAAGCGTAGAGAATCGGTTTCTCATAGCAAATCGATTTGAAGGTTGTTGCAGATGGAATAATGATTTCCCTGACTGGGAAACGCCTTGGGGGTGTTCGCAGAGCATGCACATCGGTTTTTGGGCCCCGGAGCTTTGGGGACAGGGATATCAGCACCTGACATACCACACCCTGGGGGTTCAAAGCGTAAATGTACGCATTAAAAGATTATGTAATAGGAAATCATAACTGAAAGACGGTTCAGCTACGATACAGACTATATATGCTCTGGGAAAGCAATACAATTTATGGGGTTTTATACTCGGATGAAAGGGGGGGCTCAATAAAAACAAAAAATCATACCTGTTTCAGGGTGAAAAGGTTGATTCCCGTTCAATGAATTACCCATTTTCTGGTAATACAAAGTTGATTCGGGGAGGTAGTGGGTATATAAACATAGAGGATGAGCACGACGGCAATATTAGCTTGTCATGCATGCAGCTTGAGCCGATGGACGGCTGATCCTAGGTTTAGGGTGACACATTCTTATTGTAGCCCCGCCAAGAATCGAACTTGGATCTAATCATTAGGAATGACTTATTCTATCCGTTGAACTACGGGGCCATATCGGCGCAGACACCGAATCGAGGTGCAAAAATAGCTATCTTTCCGACCTTTCAAACCCGGTCATGCATCTGGAAGCTTTACGTGAATATTGTTTGTCAAAACCGGGTGCCACCGAAAGCTTGCCCTTTGGCCCGGACACCCTTGTGTTTAAAGTCATGAATAAGGTCTTTGCACTGACCGGACTTGACAACCCCGATTGCCGCGTTAACCTCAAATGCGACCCTGAACGGGCCATCACATTGAGATCCGAATACCCGGAAGAAGTGCAGCCCGGCTATCATATGAATAAGGTGCATTGGAATACGATCGTTATTGATCAAGGATTGTCCCGGCAGCTGGTCTTGGAATTGATTGATCACTCCTATGCCTTGATCGTCGCCTCCCTTCCCGCCAAACGCAGAGCAGAACTGGATGAACTGGGATGAACTTGATCTAGTCGTCATTGGTGGTGGACTGGCCGGCGCACTGACTGTTGACCGGATGTCTTCCTCAGGGAAACGAGTGGCCTGGTTTGATCGTCATTCGGGTTCTTCATCCACATTGACCGGAGCCGGCATCATGAATCCAATCACCGGCCGGAAATTTGTCTATTCCTGGTTATTTGATCGATTTGAAGCTCATGCTCTGCAAACCTATCAGGACCTGCAATCCGACCTGCATCCCATTTTACATCGATTGTGCATTCTAAAAGGACTTGCCACTCCAGGCGATGTCAACAATTGGTGTTTGCGACTTGGAGAGGCGCCGTTTGATCGATATATGCAAGAGCCCCAATCGCCGGAGGGGTTGTCATTTCTGAGAGAAGTCCATCAACTAGGACTGATTGATCCGGTGTATCGGGTGGATATGGCCAATGTGGTGGAATCTGTGGCGGCTAAATGGGGTAGGCCGCACCATGGGATATTGATGGGTGCAAGGCAAATGGACATCAAGGGCAAATCAGAACGCATTCCAGATCATGTGCCTGTTGTGCTGGCAACTGGATCACCTGTTCAAAAAGTGGATAGATTGGATTTACCACTAACGCCTTATCAAGGCCAGGCCCTCCTGATCAGCTCGATGGACCTTCCGTCGGACCGGATCATCCATCACAAACTGAAGGTCGTACCCTATGGTGGTGACACATTTTGGGTAGGCACATTTGATCAGTGGGATGATCTCAGCGAGCAACCCACGGATGAAGGACATCACGTGATAACTGAGACACTGAATCGGTATTTCGATATCAACTATGAAGTCATTGGCCAGGTGTCGGGTATCCGGCCAGCCAGTCGGACTCGTCGTCCATTTGTCGGCGAATTGCCCGGAAATCCACAAACTTTTATCATCAACGGTCTGGGAACTAAAGGCGCCTCTCTGGCACCATTAATGGTCAAGACCCTTTGTGATTTTCTTCTTTTGGGTGTGGAAATTCCAAATGAATTTATGATGCCAGCTGGCTAGGGCAGTCACACGACGATGGATCTCCTGTATTAGTCGAGTTCTATGGAGCGGGGAACTTCACAGGCATTATCTTCATTAGATGAATACAGATATTCCAGAAGTTATGTCAACACCATCTCAGAACCAGCACGCCGAAACGATCATTCGAAACCATGTCGTCATGTCTATGGGTGCTGGAGTAATTCCGATTATGCTTGTAGACATTGTCGCTGTGACGGCTCTCCAGGTAGATATGGTTCGGCAGTTGTGTAAAGTCTATGAGATCGATTTTGAGGAAACCCGGGGCAAAGCATTGATCACATCCATAACTGCTTCGACGATTGCCCGAGCAGGTGCACGTAGTCTTGTCAAAGCGTTGCCTGGCATCGGCTGGATGATTGGCGGCGTGACAGTATCTCTGTTTGCAGGAGCGAGTACATATGGTTTGGGAAAAGCATTCCAAAAACATCTGGCCGCCGGTGGCACACTATTCAATTTGGATGTCTCTGCGCTAAAGCAGTCTTATCGAGATCTTTTTGAAAAGGGAAAAGATATCGTCAAGGACTGGAAGAAAAACGAAGAAGGTAGCCCATCAGACGAAATGGTTCCAGATGTCAATGCGACAGACGCTACAGATCGGATGAGAGAACTGGCAGATTGGCGGGAGAAAGGCATCTTGACGGAAGAGGAATTTCAGCGGTTGAAAAAAGCCTTGCTCGACCAATTACCCGTTTAATGGAATGCGAGCTTCCGGTTTGACGGCTAGAGAGGCAAACTCACCTTTCAAATATTTATAGTAACCGGTGATGCCAATCATAGCGGCATTATCCGTGCTGTAGGCCATAAGTGGAACAAATGTCGTCCAACCCTTTTGTGTACCGATTTCTTCCAATCTGGCCCTCAATCTTGAATTTGCAGATACCCCACCGGCAATCGTAACCGTTTTTATACCAGTATCATCAGCGGCCCGAATCAATTTGTCAAGGAGGATTTCG
>JAHEAU010000164.1 GCA_024642625.1 Lewinellaceae bacterium | reverse complement strand
GGCCATGTACCGTGTTAAATCCATGGGCGTTGCTGAGGAAATATGTAGGCGTCTTTGAAGAACAGCCAATTCCTGAAAGCTTTGCCACTTTATGTGGCTCAATTGACAGCTCCCAACAAGCTTGTACAATAGCGCCACTAATGGAATCATGACCACAGCCTGCACATAAAGTTGAAATTGCACCTTCATAATCCTTGCGTGTATACCCTAGGATATTCGTTGGGAGTTCTGGATGTCTAAACGTCGGACGTAAATAAGTCATACAGTCAATTTATTGGGATACGGCCACTGGCCAATGCTCCCGGATCTGACGAGAAATAAAGTCTGCTGTTATGGGTAATCCATTATAGTTCAGGACAGAAATCAACTTCTTGCTGGATATATCCAACTCCTGAATCAGCATCGTCCGCAACTGTGCATCACGGTTTTGCTCAACAATAAAAACAAACTCATGTTGCTGAATAAATGCTTCCACCTCCCTTGTAAAAGGAAATGACCGGATACGCATTCCATCAATAGGCAAATGATCGGCAGCCAGCAAATCCATCGCCTCCCTGGCAGCATGGCCTGTTGTCCCGAAATACATCATACCAATATTGCTCTTGTTGGTCTTATTCAACGTGATGGGACCTGGAACCAGAGTTGCTGCTGTCTTCCACTTAACGAGCAATCGATCGACATTCCGCACATATGCCTCGCCAAATTCCGTATACCTGGCATATTCATCTTTGGAAGTTCCCCGGGTAAAATATGCACCCTTGCTTGGGTGACTTCCCGGCAAAGTTCGGTAAGGAATGCCATCGCCATCAACATCGAGATATCGACCCCAGTCGGTAATTTCTTCCAGTTCCTCAGCCGAGAGCACTTTGCCCCGGTCATATTTTTGCGTGTCCTTCCAAACCATTGGTGCGGACATATGGTCATTCATCCCGAGGTCCAGATCGGTCATGACAAAAACTGGCGTCTGTAATCGATCCGCAAGATCCAGCGCCTGAGCAGTCATCTCAAAACACTCCGTTGGTGTGGCAGGAAAAAGAAGTATGTGTTTGGTGTCGCCATGTGAGGCATAGGCACTGGACAACAAATCCGCTTGCTGTGTTCGAGTTGGCATTCCTGTCGAAGGTCCACCACGTTGGACATTGACTAAAACAGCTGGAATTTCTGCGAAATAGGCCAGGCCAATAAATTCACTCATTAAAGAAATACCCGGACCACTTGTGGCCGTAAATGCCCGTGCCCCATTCCATGCTGCGCCGACAACGACACCAATCGAGGCCAGTTCGTCTTCTGCCTGAACAATAGCGAATTTTTTCTTTCCGCTCCCTTCTTCAATCCTGTATTCATCACAATAGGCTGCAAAGGCATCCATCACGGAAGTGGATGGCGTTATCGGATACCATGCTGCAACGGTCGCTCCACCGTATACAGCACCGATAGCCGTCGCCGTATTTCCATCAATCATGATGTGATCACGAACCAGGTCACGGCGTTCCAAACGAAAAGAGATTGGACAAGTAAAATGCGATAACGCATAATTACGCCCCATCATCAGGGCCTTATCATTGAGTGCAATGAGCTTTTCTTTTTCACCAAATTGTTCCCGGATCAATTGTTTGAGCACATCGACTTCGATATCCAACAATGCGGACATGACTCCGACATAGATCACATTTTTCATCAGCTGCTGAATCCGTGCTTCCGGAAAATGTTCGATGCACATTTTAATCATTGGCACGCCGATCAAATGAATATCCTCGCGACGCAATTCTGGAGGAATATCCTTGCTGTTATCATAAACGAGATACCCGCCGGGTTCCAGCACTTCAATATCACGAGCAAGGCTTTGCGGGTTCATCGCCACAATAATGTCAATCCCTTCCCGACGCCCGAGATATCCCTTTTCTGAAATCCGCACTTCGTACCAAGTTGGCAGGCCCTGGATATTAGAAGGAAAAATATTCTTTGGTGACACCGGTATACCCATCCGGAATACAGATTTGGCGAACATATTGTTGGCGCTTGCTGAACCGGTACCATTTACGTTGGCAAACCGGATCACCATATCATTTACACCACTTCTTCCTTCTTCCATAAAGGCGCAGCTTTTGCCGTGTTGTATAAGTATTTCTGCATGTCCCAAGCGGCGGTTGGACAGCGCTCTGCGCAAAGTCCGCAATGGAGACAAACATTTTCATCCTTGACCATTACTCGTTTGGTCGGGAGTTGCGCTGACACATACAGGTCTTGTTCCAGGTCATTTGCAGGAGCGACCAGTCGTGTGCGCAAATCTTCTTCCTCACCATTTGTCACAAAGGAAATGCAAGAGGTCGGACAGATATCCACACAAGCATCACACTCGATGCATTTCGGTTCAGAAAAAACAGTCTGGACATCACAGTTCAGACAGCGTTCAGCTTCTCGATAAGCCTTTTCCAGATCAAAGCCAAGTTCGACTTCTTTCTTCCGATCCTGGAGCGTGAGCTTTTTATCTGCATGTGGCACTTTGTACCGAAGATCCGGAACGACGGCACTGTCATAAATCCACTCATGAAGGCCCATTTTTTGCTGAGCGAGATTGGTCATGGGTGGTGGCCGATCATTCACATCTACTCCTCTACAAAACAGATCGATGGAAATAGCAGCCTGATGGCCTTGAGCCACTGCAGTGATGACATTTTTGGGGCCCAAAGCGGCATCACCACCAAAGAATATTTCTGGGCGAGTGGATTGCAATGTCTTCGCATTCAGTGTTGGCAATTCCCATTGGTTAAACTCAAGGCCGAGATCCCGTTCGATCCAGGGAAAGGCATTGCCTTGTCCGATCGCAACAAGCACTTCATCAGCAGCGATGAACACCTCCTCACCTGTTGGTACCAACTTGCGCTTTCCATTGGATTCATAGACAGCTTCCACCTTTTCAAACAGCATCCCCTGGAGTTTGCCTCCAGTGGTGACAAATGCCTTCGGATTGTGATTGTTCAGGATTGGAATGTCCTCCATCTGGGCATCCTCAATCTCCCAGGGTGAAGCCTTCATTTCCTCAAATGGACTTCGAACAACGACCTTGACTTCCTCCCCTTCCAGGCGGCGGGCGGTACGGCAACAGTCCATGGCTGTATTGCCGCCACCGAGGACGATGACCTTCTTTCCGATCTTGTTCGTATGCTCGAAGGCTACGCTGGCCAGCCATTGGATACCAATATGGATCTTGTCGGGATCATCCCATCGTCCTGGCAATTTGTCCAGGTCATTTCCCTTTGGTGCGCCTGTTCCAACAAATACGGCATCATATTTTTTCTCCAGAACCTCTTTCATGCTGGAGACATATGTGGTAAACTGGGTGTGGATACCCATGTCCAGGATATAATTGACCTCCTCATTCAACACCTCTTCAGGTAGTCTAAAAGCTGGTATTTGCGAGCGCATCATGCCACCGCCGGCGGGTTGATCATCATACAGATGAATCTCGTATCCCAATGGTGCCAAGTCTCGAGCGACGGTCAGAGAGGCTGGTCCACCGCCAATGAGCGCAATCTTTTTCCCATTGGATGGAAAGGGACCTTTGGGCAAGATGTGGTTGATATCCTCCTTGAAATCAGCAGCGACGCGTTTGAGTCGGCAAATGGCAACAGGCTCCTCCTCTACTCGACCTCTTCTGCAGGCGGGTTCACAAGGACGGTCGCATGTCCGGCCGAGGACTCCGGGAAATACATTGGATTCCCAGTTGATCAGGTAGGCTTCGGTGTATTTGCCTGCGGCGATGAGCCGGATATACTCCGGGACAGGGGTATGTGCGGGACAGGCATATTGGCAATCGACCACTTTGTGGAAGTACTCCGGGTCCCGGATATCAGTAGGTTTCAACGGCAGGAATTTTAGATGCAGTTGGAAGGACGAACCAATATACAAAGACCCCTGACGATAGCAAGGCAAAGTTGGATAGAAAGGTATATCTGTGTGCTGAAGAGTGTTCCTGGTTCCTTGTTTCTGGTTCCATGTTTTCTTCGGGCTTGGCGGTATATATCAAAGGCGTGCAGTTCAAAGTTCAAGGGTGGCCTTCGGCCTGCCTGTTCCATGTTCAAGGTGTTTCGGGTGAATTGGGTTTGGTCTTGGCAACTTGGGTTGCCTTCGGAGTTCGGTGCGACACCGGCACAAACAATTATTATTCCAGTAATAATTCAAGACTGGAAAGAGGATTCCTGGTTCCTTGTTTCAGGTTCCTTATGGACTCCGAGTCGGACATCCGCTCACAACTTTAGAAAGCCCAAACATGTGCAGTCTATCCAGATAAAGCACAAGGCGCTTTCGTCTGGGGTTTAAAGTAAGAGCTGTCACCCTGAAGTTTAAGGTTCAACATGTTTGACTTCAATACAATTATAAAACGGTGTTGGTTTGAGTGTCTTACTCGAACCGGTTATTGTGCGGTGGCTCACCGCATCCCTATAGCCAATCGTAGGTTTTGAGTGGTCTTGGAAGTTTTAGTTTAATATCAATTAAGGAATAGAAGTTTCAGCATGTCCTGATTTCAAAAGTTGCTTTCGGAGTCCGGTGGGACACCGGCAGATAGGAAGGTGCTGGTGAGACACCAGCACCAACAGCACATTTTTAAAATGATGCTAGATTATTGATTTATTTTCTCGCTCAGCAGTCGCTATAACCTCACCCCCGGACGAAGGTGCTCCATTGCACCTTGTCCGGATCCAGACATGGCCTGAAGGGCCATCGTCTGGGCCCCGCCCTCTCCTTTTTCAAGGAGAGGGAGCTTGTCCTCTATTAAACTGGGGCACTCAATTGCGAGGGACCCTGGAGGGGTCCAATATCAATAGCCCCGGGTGAAACCCGGGGTATCATGCAACCGCTCCCTGTTTTGGCGACATTTTTGCCGAAACCGCAAAAATGGTGACAAAACAAATCAGGTCGTGAGCTGGTCATTCCGCGTTCCTCTCTTCCTTGTTTCCTATCGGGTTTAGCAGATCCTTCCAAACGACTCGGTGTTCAAAGTGTCCCCATGCTGACGAATAAAATATCTATTGGTTAGATTGTCTCAGAAGAACCGGTTATTGTTCAGTTTCTCACCAAAAACAACAGTTAAGTTATTAGGATTAGGGCAAAAATTTTGGTCTGATATCCGGGTTAACAGTCACTATAACCTCACCCCCCGCCCTCTCCTTTTTCAAGGAGAGGGAGCCTGAACTCAATTAAACAATGGAACCCAATTAACAGGGACCCTGGAGGGGTCCAATATCAATAGCCCCGGGTGAAACCCGGGGTATCATGCAACCGCTCCCTGTTTTGGCGACATTTTTGCCGGAACCGCAAAAATGATGACAAAACAAACCACGTCGTGAGCTGGTTATTCCGCGTTCCTTTGTTCCTGGTTCCACGTTTCTTTGTTCTTGGTTACACGTTCCTGGTTCCATTGTTTCTGGTTCCTCGTTTCTTTTGGGTTTTTCAGATAGTCTCTAACGACTCCGCGTTCAACGTTTAACGTAAATGGCCTTGAACATTGAACATGGTCAGACTCAGCTGACACCTTGAATATTGAACCGTACATGGCACATACCTTCTGCAAAGCCAAATATCAACTTGGAACCTGGAACGTAGAAACCTGAAACCTTACATTCCGAATCGCATCCCTGTCCTTGCGATTTGAAAACCTGCTTCCAATACTTTTTTTGTAGCAGAAGATTGGGGATCCAGCATGGGATTGGTGTGGTTCATATGAATAAAATGCACCCGTGCTTTTTGGTCATTAGGGAGACCGACTAATAGGGCCATACTCTCCACCACAAATGGATGTGGTATCTCACTCATATCTCTTCCGGGTAATTCATTGCCGTCAAAAAAGGTGGCATCAATAAAGGCCCAATCGACTTGTTGGATCAATTGGATAAGGGATCGATCCCATTGGGACCATTTATCGATGTCAGGAATAAACAGAGCCGATTTATTCGGGCCTTTGATCAAGTAACCAACCGTCTCTGAAAACTCATCCCGATGCGGTACAAGAATCGGTGTAATTTGAATTGCCTCAGTCAGATTAATTTTTTCACCGCCTACAATTGATCTCAACTCGATATTCTTTAAAGAAACTAATTGGCTCCAGGGACCATTGGTTTTTAAAAATTCCTCCATCCGGGGCATCGCATAGACAGGGATATTCCTGGTGCCCATAACTTCTCGACCCAGATACATCAACCCGGTATAATGCCCGATATGCGCATGGGTTAGAAAAATACCATCGACTACATTTTTTCGGGTGACTTCCTGAAGCGAAATCATCTGTTCGGGCAGATCGGGTGTAGCATCAAACAGCCAGGATTGGCCGCTGTCTGGATCGATTAATCCCAGGCAACTGACTGGTTCATGAGCAATAGAATCTGACCATGCTTTCATGCAGCATGACTTTGTACATCCGGCATGTGGGTAACCTGCATCCTGGGCTGTGCCTAGCACTTGGATGAAAGGAGCCTCCTGGCCGTGGAGCGCCAAGTTGAATATCAAAATTATCAAGAATGAAAATCGCATACACAAAGTTATTTCGTTATTTCGTTATTTCGTTATTTCGTTATTTCGTTATTTCGTTATTTCGTTATTTCGTTATTTCGTTACTGCCCAACGGCAGTCATGATTTCGTTTAATGCATTTCGAAGCTCAACTGATTGGCCCTTTCCAAAAGTCACAATCTTTCGGCATCACCCGACCAGTCTATTGAAAACAAAATTATGCTCCCCTATAAATGATAAAACTAAGTTTTTCTTGAATCCATTCCATCATCATAAACGAATAAACCCATAAACCAATAAACTTCACAGTTCGATAAAAAAGAGGCCTGAAATGAGAGGCGTTGGGTAATGGGTAAATTATTTATATTCCCAGGCATTCAATCCATTTTGAACATTTGAATTTTGAATTTGTAATTTATTTGTTTTTTGGAGTTTGTCATTTGGAATTTTACCTTTCGGTTATCCACTATAAGAATAATAGGCGAAATAAATCCTATCGATCATTCCATCCTTTTCCACTAAAAATGAGCTGTCTGCATTTTTCAATTCGCGCTGTCCGGGTTTTTGATTGTTTGGGTTGGGAGAAGTGTAGAAGATAACCTCGCTGCCTGCCTGGTGTTAACGCCTCAAATGCCGTTCTAAAATCAGCGTCTTTATCGAGTATCTGTTGAAGTTCATCAGGTATTTTGAATTCAGTCGTCTTTTTCAACTCCACTTTCAATCCTGCTTTCTCAAGCTCAATAGCTTCAAATATCGCGGCCTGAATAAAGGACCTCAGCTCAGTGATTTCCTTCAGATTGGCAAAGCGCATCTGTCGTGCGGATTGCACATTCTCCGTTTGTTGAATGAGCAATCCATCTGCATCATCAAGCAAAGCTCCCTTGTGAAACAACAAGGCACAATAATCCTTGAATCCATGGATTAACACCACATTACTTTGCTGATAAGTATAACACGGGACGCCCCATTTCAATTCTTCCTCCAGTCCACACTCCAGTACGATCTCGCGCAGCTTCTCGTATTCCCTTTGCCACTGAGTCGCTTTCTCGAAGAACCAGTTTACATCTGAATTCATTTGACTTCATTCACAGTTTAAACAATATGGATATCACGCCAATAACATGCATACTTGAGTTTGGCATGGCGGGTTAATTACTCGATTCATTTTCCTTGTTCCGGAAATTGGCCTTCGAATCTTTTCTGCATCTCTGCTGCAATCACCCGACCATCATCATCCTGTACTTCAAGCATCTTGATAATATTTAAATAGCTTTCAGCATCCCGATCCTGACTCAATTTGAATACAGCATTCATCTCCTGGATGTCAATTTCAAATGCGACAATGGCCTTCATGAGCCGTTTGGTCATTTCCGCTGGCAAATTATCAAAAATGGTCGCTGATCTTGTATTCTGTCCTTCAAAATGAAGTGTGGTCAATTGAAGCACCTCCGCCAGGCCATGTTCATCCAAAAACTTGATCGCCCCCCTGACATGAACGCTCATGTAGTTCCAGGTAGAAGGAATATTCGGATTGCTATACCAGGTAGCGCTGACATAGGTATGCTTTCCGGTAAACACAGTAAGTACATTCTCATTGTGCAGGAACGCCTTGTGATGATCTGTATGTTTCATCATGTGACCCCGCAGGATTTTTCTGCCATTCTGCTCCTCGATAAATACAGGTATTTGTG
>JAHEAU010000163.1 GCA_024642625.1 Lewinellaceae bacterium | reverse complement strand
TCATTTTCTTTGACAGCCCGCTTTTCACAACGGTCGCACAGATCGGTGATGTTCTTCAGCTCCCTGGCTTCAGCAACGGTGCCTTCGAAGATCTCGGTCGTCCTGTCAGAGTTGATGTAGGAGCAATCGGAAAAAAGATGGTAACTCTTTCCAGACTTTGTCCAGTAGACATGGTTGACACCACCTGTGAGCGCTTCGACCTGCTGGGTTTGCTCGGTGTATTGCTCGATAGATGCCGGATTGAGGTCGACACCGGTCGCTCCGGCGATGATCAAAGCGATGGCTGCTATAGAACCGACGATGCCCTTTTGCTTCCCACTAAGGTCCTTATTGGTAAAGATGAGGATGACCAGTGGCAAGAAGGCGATGATGCTGATGATCAGACCCAGTTGGTTCTGAATAAAGAAGCGGGTCTTGTCTTTCTCCGATGCCGGATCCAGTCGATTGGCCTTTTTCCAGAACACATTACCGATCACGGCAAAGATGAGGGCACCAATAATAAGACCGATGAGCCAACCCATTTCGACGGGTGGTTTGCGGAGGATCATGATCGCCCAAATCTCGATCCCGATCGCTGCGATCCAGGTGAGGATGGAGATCATGCGAAAGTTCTTCGCCTTGCCTTTGCTTTCTGCGGAAGCGACGAAGCCCGTTGTCCCAGTTGTCGTTTCTGCTTCGTCACCACCTACTCGAGTGACTTTTTTTGAGGTGCCTTTGTCTGCCATAGTGTGGTTGTTGATGTGGGTTGATATCCGTTCATCTCCAATCCAGAGTTCGGTCTGGAGATGAATACAGGACGAATTTACGGAATTCTATGAATGAGGCCATGCTGAAGTATAAGGCCAAAGTATTGGTGTGGCCTCGATCGGATGAGAATCTCAGACTAACTTAAAGCGCAGTAGCTGGATAAAGCTAGACAACTATTCAATCTATCTACTGCCATGAACCTGGTGTCCATTTACCAATGCTCGATATCCATTAAGCTCTCAGTGATTGTGCTGCAATCCATGAGATCTAAATACTCTAGTCAAAAATCTCCATAATTTGAAATTTACAGGGTCAGATCTTAATAAACCGTCCTTGCCATTGCTGTTGTTCTGATGTCAGCCGGATGAAATATAAACCAGGAGGAAGATCACTAACATCCACTCCGGAATTTAGTGTTGACAATGGTATCGTCCGAACCAGTTTACCGGAGATGGTGTGAATCTCACCGACAACATTTCCAGAAACATCCGGCAACTCGATCTCCAACCAGTCTCCCACCGGGTTCGGATAAACATTTAATGCTTTCGATATAATTTCATCAACAGGGGTCAGACTGCAATCCATACCAGATGGACTGTCTCCTGTGATGGTCCATCCTTTATTAACGATCAAATTGGTTCTTGCGGATTCGGCATTGGTGCCATAATTCATATTATCAGCTCCAAGAAAAAGATCCTGAGGAGTAGCCTGATTTGATTCCCATCCTATGAGGGATGCAGAATAGTGCTCGCAATCCATGCCGCAATAATTGAGCATAGCAATTAAATTTGTCACATTAGTCATGTCCCATTGACCGATATCCTGATTAAACGCATCAGCAGAATAGAACATTTGAAGCATATCAACGACAGAGGAAACATCCCACTTACTGATATCCTGATTAAATGAATCGGCATTGCAAAACATGTTCGATATATTCACTACGGATGAAACATCCCATGCGCCAATATCTTGATTGAAGGCAGTTGCATATTGAAATAGTCCACTCATATTGATTGCTGAGGAAACATCCCATGCACCAATATTCTGATTAAATGAACTCGAAGAATAAAACATCGATTTCATAGTCTCTACCGAACTGACATCCCAATTTCCTATGTCTTGATTGAATAAATCAGCATTTCGAAACATCTCGGTCATATCAGTTACAGTAGACACATCCCAATCCCCAATATCCTGATCAAATGAGGTCGCTGAATAAAACATTGATTTCATAGTCTCCACCGAACCAACATCCCAATTTCCGATGTCTTGATTGAATAAATCAGCATTTCGAAACATTTCCGTCATATCTGATACAGAGGAGACATCCCAATCCCCAATGTCCTGATTAAAAGCCTTGGCATTAAAAAACATTTTTGATGTTTTTGTCACGGAGGAGACATCCCAATCTCCAATATCCCCATTGAAAGTACTCGCAGCATAGAACATGGCACTCATATTCGTCACAGAAGAAACATCCCAATTGCCAATGTCCTGATTGAATGCACTCGCACCAGAAAACATTCGATACATAAGTGTCGCGGAGGAGACATCCCAATCCCCGATATCCTGATTAAAGACCTTCGCACTAGAAAAAAGATCTCTCATATTCAATACAGATGATACATCCCATCCTCCAATGTCCTGATTGAATGCACTCGCACCAGAAAACATAAACGGCATATTAGCAACAGCTGACATATTCCAATTCCCGATATCCTGATTAAAGACGCTAGCGGAGGAAAACATACTCGACATATTTGTTACCGATGATACGTCCCAGCCGCCTATGTCCTGATTAAAGACACTTGCAGAGGAAAACATACTTGACATACTCGTTACCGAAGACACATCCCATCCCCCTATATCCTGATTAAAGTTATTTGTCGAGGAAAACATACTCGACATATTGGTCACAGATGAAACATCCCAATTTCCAATATCCTGATTAAAGGAAAATGCGCCAGAAAACATGCTTGACATATTCGTTACAGAGGAAACATCCCAGCCGCCAATTTGCTGATTATAGTTATTGGTAGCCGAAAACATGCTTGACATATCCACAATAGATGATACATCCCATGTCCCCATATTTGCGGGGCCATTAAATTTTTTACACATCTGAAACATCTTGCTACAAGAAGTCACTTCGGAAAGATCCGGAACATCCAGTGCATCACAGGTCATATTTGAACATCCATAGAACGCAGAAGCCATGGACGTCCATGGAATATCTCCCCATTGATCGATTGAAAGAAGCTTATCCCCATCGCCGTTATCGTTGAAGTTGATCCGCGTAAATGTTCCGCTACCGGGAGTGATACTTACACTGTAGATGCCTGGTGTGGGAAATGTAAGAACGGTCGTATTCATCCCTGTATCAACACCGCTATTTGCAGGTACACCTACTTCAGACCATGAAATAATGTAATCTGTACCCGTTGCAGGAATCTGGATCTGGTTGGCCGAAGTGATGCCATTATTGTTGGTCTTCCATGTTGTGATAAAAGGTTCTACTGCACCACAATTCAATCCTGACGGGGTGTCCCCAAATATCGTCCATCCTTTGTTTTTAATTAATTGATTTCGCTCAGTTTTGGCACTCAACCCATAACTCATTGTCTCTGCACCCAATTTCAGATTATTTGGTGTATCAGGATTGGCATGCCATCCAATAAGGGAAGCGGAATATTGATCACAGTCCATTCCGGAATTTTTCAACATGTTGGATAACACGACACCCGGTCGAAATAGCCACTTTCCCAAATCCTGATTAAATGCAGTTGCTCCAAAAAACATTTCAGCCATATCTTGCACTGAAGACACATCCCATTTGCCAATATCCTGATTAAAGGCAGCGTTATTATAAAACATATCAGTCATATTTAATACAGAAGATACATTCCAACCACTGATGTCTTGATTAAAGTTGTGATTACCCCACCCCCCGGCAAACATGTAACTCATGCCAGTTACGTGACTCACATCCCAACCAGAAATATCCTGATCAAATAAATTTGCACCGCCAAACATGACGTTCATGTGCTTCACAGAAGATACATTCCATTTACCAATATCCTGATTGAATGTTGATGCAAGAGTGAACATATGCGCCATATCTGTCACAGAAGAAACATCCCAATTACCAATATCTTGATTAAACGAATATGCCTCCCAAAACAAACCATTCATATCCGTCACAGCAGATACATCCCATTCACTGATATCCTGATCAAAGGCCTTGGCAACCGTAAACAAGCGGCTCATATCTGTCACAGCAGATATATTCCATTTACCAATTGGCTGATTGAAGCTTTCGGCATAAAAGAACATTTTGCTCATATCTGTCACAGCAGAAACATCCCATTCACTGATATCTTGATTAAAAACATCCGCATTTTGGAACATTGAACGCATATTCTTCACAGAGGATACATCCCATTCCCCAATGTCTTGATTAAAAACATTCGCTGTATTACTTGTGCCCGCAAACATATATTGCATGTCAGATACAGAACTTACATCCCAACTGCCAATATCCTGGTCAAATGCGGTTGCTCCAAGAAACATTCCGCTCATATCCATGACAGAGGTTACATCCCATTCTCCTATTTCACGATTAAATGCACTGGCGTTGACAAACATTCCACTCATATCTTTTACAGATGAAATGTCCCATTCACCAATATCTTGATTAAAGGCCTTTGCGTATTGGAACATATAATTCATATCCAAAACGGAACCGACATCCCAAGCACCAATGTCCCTATTAAAAGCAATCGCATTGTCGAACATGCTACTCATATCAGTTACTGAAGAAACATCCCATCCCCCAATATCCCTATTAAAAGCAATCGCATTGTCAAACATCCCACTCATATCCATTACTGAAGAAACATCCCAAGCACCAATATCCTGATTAAATGCTTTTGCATTTAAGAACAGATCGCTCATGTTAGTCACATTCGCTACATCCCATTCACCGATGTTTGCCGGACCATTCAAGATCAAACAGCTATCAAACATCCCTGCCATGGAATTAACAAAGTTCAGATTTGGCAGATCAAGAGCAAGACAGTTCAAATTCGAACAACCCTTGAATGCATCAGTCATATCGGCCCAAGGAATATCTCCCCATTGATCAATGGACAAGATCTTTTCCTTCATTCCTCCATTATTAAATCTGATCTGTGTAAAGCTTCCTGTCCCAGGACTAATGCTGATTCGATACATACCAGAAGAAGGGAAGCAAATAGAGGTCGTATTATTGCCAATTGCCTCGCCATAATTTGCAGGGTGATCTAATTCCTCCCAGAAAATATTGTAATTACTTCCTACACCTGGTATCTCGATACATTCGCCAAGCACTGAACCTGTTCCCGAATTCACATGCCAGGTTGTGATAAATGGAGATTGGGCGTAGGAAAAGATGGCACTGTAAAAAAAGAGTATAAGAAAACCAACTTGGTGGTATGGTGAATATTTCATTGGACCGGATTTAGGTAATAAATCCACAGGTCAGTCAATGAATTCTAAGGCCACTGGATAACCGGTGGTATGTCCTGTACTTTTAATAATCGTCAATGCATATGTATTCAGCTATAAGTGAATTTCCTATGATCTATATTGCCACGATACATGATAAAAATCATTTAGCTTTTCTATTTGCCTTTCACTCCAGATAGTGTTTCAAAATTTATATTCATTCTAAATATTATTGCAACTATGATCCAGACATGATTTTAATCATGGAAAGCCTTAGAACTATTTTTCGCTCCTCATTTGTTGTCATTTAAACTAAGGGTTGATGTATTGACTCTTATCTTATAGTTATTCGAGGTCTGTTTGATAATAGGAGTAGCTCTCAAGTGATTACTCTTTAAATAGTTCACTCATGAAAAAGCTTGCATATATCTCAATGGTCGCCCTTCTAATGGCCGCATGCCACAAGGACGAGATTCCCACAGATGGATTCAATGACATTCCAGTTACAGGTAAGGTAATCTATAAGCAGAATAACAATATCTTGCTGACTGACCTTCAGACCAAGGTCATTTCAACTATCAGTGATTCTCCTGTATCTGGAAATTCTGATTTCAGAATCTCTAAGAATGGAAGACTATACGCGTTTAAACATACAGGAAATACAGGAGAGGATCCTCAGTTCTATATCCGTATTGTAGACATCGAGTCTATGGAAACGGTCAATACGATTACCGGAATGGATCATCGGACAACTGGAATGGCCTGGTCAACGGATCATACCGAATTAGCTACCATACATTGGCCCACGAATTCGATCAGAATCTATAACGTCGAAAGTGGTCGGTATCGCGATGTGTTTCTTCCCGGTGAATCACCCTGGAAATTTGATCTCGCCAATTCCCTGCTCGATTGGAGCAAAATGGATGAACTTGTTTTCTCTGTTCGACATCCTGAATATCCTTACTCTATGGGTGACATGCGTTTGGCGTTCATGTTCTCTGATGGCTCCGGATTCAGATTTCTTGTCCCGGAGAATGATACCTATTCCACAATCGATTATCCGCGTGAGGTCGTATTTTCTCCTGATGGTGAAAAAATATTGTTGAGGAAAGGCTGGGTGGTCAGCAAAACAGTGATCACCGACAGATTGGGAATCAATGAAGAACCCTTTTGGGATTATTGCATTCTTGACCCGGCCTGGTCAGGAGATGGTCAATTTATCATGGCGACTTATCTAGATGAAACAGACCTCATGCATCCAAAATACAGTATTCAGGTCAAAGAAGTAAATGGCGAGCAGGAGATGAGTATGGTTTTGCCTCCTCAGACTCAATTATTGGATTGGTTAGCTGAATAAATTGTTATTGGCAAAATGCTACGTTCGTAATTAAATAGGTCTAATAAATAGGTAATTTTATTCCCAAATAATATCATCCAGGCTTTAATTAGTCACTGATTATTTATTTCAAAATAAAATTGCTTTCAAAATTTGCTGACACAGCCAAAATAAACTGTAGGATAATTGATAGTCTGTCACCCGCATCTTAAAATCAAACTCATTTATATACCGAACTAATTACGACGGGTGTTGGATTTCTTTAAATCTTCATCATACTCGTATTCATTGCTAGTCTCATTCTTACCCCATAAATCATCTATGGTTTTCAATGAAAAATAATAATCCAAGTAGATATCTTATTGTGATGGATTGAGACGTTATTCCAATTGGAATCTTTGTTATACGCAGTGACCTGGTATAAAGATATATAAAATCCTTTCTTCAATGATTGAAAAGTTTATCAAGAGGGTAAAAACCTCCATATGGAAAATAGACACCTTCAAGCAATAAATTATATGCATCACAGCAATACCCATTTAAAGATAAATACTCTAAAAAAGTGACATGTACATTGATAGAGTAAATGGAAAACGGTGATAATTAATCCTGCCGAATAAACCAATAGCCAGACAATCGAGATGTTTTAATATAGGTACAATAAAGCCCGAAAAACACAATTGAATGTCTTTTCCAATCAAAACAGAAAAGTCAAATTCAATTCAGACAAGTAAGCAATATCTCATACCAAAAATTCACCCTTGGACATCCAGGAATAAAAATAAATTTAACTTTAAGAAATTTTAATGGCAGAATGTGAAAGAGAAATGATTTCGAGTAGCTACAGGAATGACTCTCAAAATCAGCTAATTTCCAAAGAAACAATTTTGAAACATTTGTCCTTGCTTGAAAGTCTAGGTCCCATAAAAAGACAATCTGTCATAGCGCTCAAAGAAATTCTAAGGAGAGTGTATGCAGAAAAAAAAAGGGGGGGGGGAGTTACTCTACCAACACAAATCCCGCCCAGAAATACGGACTTTGATATTTATCCCGCATATCCAGTTGGGCAGTACGGAATGCCTCCGGGATAGCCATACCTCCGTCCAACCACTTGGTATAAAATGTCGTCATCAGATCATGTGTTTGAAAATCAGGTACCTGCCAAAGCGACATGATCAGGTACCGGACACCAGCCATTTTAAAGGCGCGTTGCAATCCGAAAACACCTTCACTTCCTTTTATGTCACCTAAACCTGTTTCACATGCCGAAAGAGAGACAATCTCAGTTTGAGTCAAATTCAGTTGACTGATCTCATAGCCAGTCAGAATGCCATCTTCAAAACCAGGCGATTCTTTACCGTCCTTCCAGGCTTTATTCGCACCAGCAAGAAGAAGACCGGATCGGATCATAGGTTGTGCAGAAAGGTCTCGTTCCACATCCTGACCTTCTGATGCGTCCGATTGATCGGGAAAGAAAAATCCATGTGTCGCAAGATGAATAGCCGTTGGCGAATGGCCTTCTGTACCAGCTTGCTTGAAGGCCTCTTCTGTTGCCCCGAATCCGTTTAAAAATTCAACCTGGTATCCATATGCACCTAACAAGCCACTGACCTTTTCCCCCTCTTTTTGCGTCCATTTTAAAAATTGCCACCCATTCCTGCCTGACCGGGAA
>JAHEAU010000162.1 GCA_024642625.1 Lewinellaceae bacterium | reverse complement strand
ATGGAACCGGGTAATTACCAAGCAACATTTGATGCCAGTGGTTTGCCACGAGGGAATTATGTCGCGTATTTGCGCACAGATTCTCGCCAACAATCGACGACGATGGTAATGCAGCGATAAAGTCGTTTAAGCTGATGATTAATAAAAAGCCGACCCAGGATTATGGGTCGGCTTTTTTAGTTGCGGGGTGATGGAGTTGAAGAGTTATGGAGGGGTTTATGAGTTTATTTGTTAGTGCCACCAAATCAGAATAAGTAATTAAACGCGAATACGCTAAGGCGCGAAGTTTTATTTTGTATTCATTTTAAATAGCCTTGAAGGGGCGCAATACCTCAGGGTTGGGCAGCGCCCAATCATATCTAAATGACCGGAGTCCAAGCCCTGAAGGGGCGCAATTCATCAAGTAGAGGAGTTTGGATGGGAGGAGTTGTGGAGAGATTTAATTGCCACAAAGACACAAAGAACACGATGGTTCACAAAGCATATCCAGATAATTGAGGGTAGGAGATAAATCGCGAAGGCACAAAGGCCCGGACGCCCCGACCCCGAGTCATCGGGGGGGGTCCGGACCCAGACAGAATCGTCTGGGCGCTAAGATTTATTTTGTCTTTTTATTGGAGCCAGTGTAGGCCAGGGTTTTTTAACTGCCAGTGGAGGTTAACTCTGGGTCTAGGTTGTTTCTGGAATAAGGAAACCATTTTAATGGTTTACATCTTTCAATTATTCATTGAATGAGGTTGATATCGGTGCCCTCCAGTTGTTCTATGGACTTTATGATCCATCCTGATCGAAGACGTACCTTTGCCCCATGAGTTTCGAAACATGGATTGGAACGGATATCAATGAAGCCACTTCTTGGTTGCAGAAAGGTGAATTGGTTGCCATACCAACAGAAACTGTTTATGGCCTTGCCGGGAATGCTCTGGATGAGAAAGCCGCAGTCAAGATCTTTGATACAAAGGATAGACCACTCTATAATCCGTTAATTGTTCATGTTGCGAATGCAGATCAGGCGAGTTCACTTGTCCAGGAATGGGATGAGGAGGTCCAGGCATTGATGGATGCCTTTTGGCCGGGCCCAATGACATTGTTACTTGATCGATCACCGGCAGTGCCGGATCTGGTGTGTGCGGGTCTGGACAGAGTGGCTTTGCGGATGCCTGATCACGATTTGACGCTGGCCCTGATTGAACAATGTGGTTTTCCTTTAGCCGCACCGAGTGCCAATCTCTTTGGGCGGATCAGTCCGACAACTGCAGGGCATGTGTTTGGCCAATTGGATCATCTCATTCCGTATATTCTAGATGGTGGCCCATGCCGGGTAGGTGTAGAATCCACTATTCTCGGGAGGGAAAATAGCCGATGGAAAATTTACCGGGCAGGAGGTATAACACAATCTGAACTGGAACCAATCATCGGATACACAGAGGCGATAAATGCATCTGACAGACCCGCTGCTCCGGGGATGCTGCCTTGGCACTATGCCCCGCGCACTCCGCTGGCGTTGAATCATCCACCACGAAATTCGGGTGATCGGATCGGATGGCTTCGGTTTTCAAGTTTGAGTCCGGTGGTCCCGGGAGAGCGTCAATTTGTGTTGGCACCGGATGGTGATTTGCACACTGCAGCCAGGAGATTGTATGCCGGTTTGCATGAGCTGGATGCATTGGGTTTAGATTTTTTGGTCGCCGAGCCCGTGCCGGATTCAGGTATTGGTCGTGCAATCAACGATCGGTTGAAACGGGCGGCGGCGGTGCGGCCCGAATAGTTGACAATTCCTGGTTCCTATGTTCCTGATTCCTGATTGGCCTTCGGGATGGGAAGCCGGTTTAAAACGTTTTGCTGTTTAAGGTTCAACGAATGAGCTGACGCTCATTCTGTTCAACGTTCAAAGTAGATTGACGTTGAACCTTGAACTACCAAAATTCAGAACACTGTTAAATCATAAGTAACCCCTGTCTCATCCAAATCTATTTGTTGGTTCGAGTGTCTCACTCGAACCGGTTATTGTGCGGTGTCTCACCGTATCCTTCAGCACTCTTTCACCGTTCCATGGCCACCTATCACTCGCAGTTGTTCCTCGTTCCTCCCAGAGTACTTGGGGCTGTTAGTTCAACGATCAAAGAGATTTACGTTGAACATTGAACAAGGTCAGCCCAGGCTGACCCATTTAACCTTGAACTGCCAAGCTTCAGTATACAGTTATACCAATGTATCTCCCTTGACAGGCAATCAATCAAGTTTCCACTTTTCTACCTGAACCTATCCCATCTTCTCTACCTTAGCAAAATGAAATCCTGCTTTATTGTTGTATTGATCTTCCTTTCCGGATCGTCCTTATTAGCTCAGAGTGGAACATTAAATGAGTTGGTTTCCTGGATGACTGGGACCTTTGAAAGTACCACTCAAGCCCGGCAAGACAGCGACTACTATTCCATTTCCCTTATTATGACTCCGATCTGGGAAGCACGTTATCCGGGACAATATTGGCTCTATGTAGAACAGGCTCTTGTCTCCACACCAGATAAGCCTTATCGCCAGCGAATTTATCAGGTGGAGGCTCTCCTGGGTGATTCGTTTCGAAGTGCAGTTTATCTTTTACCTGTGGAGCGGGAGGCTATTGGCATGAGTTCTGACCCTGCATTTTTTGATCAATGGGAGCCGGAGGATCTCAGCATCCGGGATGGATGTGCTGTTTTTCTGACGTATTCAGATGGTGTGTATGCCGGTGCTACAAAAGGTCAGGAATGTAAAAGTAGTCTGCGAGGAGCCAGCTTTGCAACTTCCAAAGTGTCCATTTCGGCAGATGGCATTGTTAGTTGGGACCAAGGGTTTGATCTGGTTGGAGACCAGGTTTGGGGTGCTGAAAAGGGGGGCTATATTTTTAAACGCCGGTGATCCGGCTGAAGAATAATTTCTGGTGTGAGTCGCATTCTTTTATATTGTATCATCCTTCCGCTGTCCTGGCTTCCAATGCCTTTGATTTATCGTGTATCAGACGGACTATGTTTTCTATTATATCGAATTATTGGGTACAGAAAGAAGGTGGTCAGAGGCAATCTCAATCGGTCGTTTCCCGAAAAGTCAGCCAAAGAAATTTTTGAGATTGAGGCTCTCGTTTACAAGCATGTGTCTGACCTCGTTCTAGAGTCGGTCAAACAATTTTCAATTCGAAAGCATGAGGTTCTTGCTCATTGCAAGGTGGTTAATCCAGAGTTGTTAGTGGAGCTGGGCAAAACTCATCCTCGTATCATTCTGGCTGCAGGTCACTATGGGAACTGGGAATTGACATCAGTGGCTTTGGGTATGAATCCAGCTTTTATTGTCCAAGGAATATACACCCCATTAAAGAATGAGTTTCTGGACAAAAAACTGAAGATCTCCCGTGAACGATATGGCATGCGGATGTTGTCCAGGCATGATATTAAGGACTTTGCAAATCGCAAACCTGAAGGCCTGGAATTGATTCTTTTTGCTACAGATCAAACTCCATCGAATGTGCGCAAGTGTTATTGGATGGATTTCCTGGGACAGGAAACACCCGTCTTTTTTGGCACTGAAAAATTTGCCGTAGAACAAGGTTGGCCAGTCGTCTTTGGTCGCATTGCAAAACCCCGTCGGGGGTATTACGAGCTGTCATTTGAATTGCTTGAATCCGATCCTCACTCAGCTCCTTATGGTCGGATTACACAACAGCATACACTGGCCCTCGAAAAGGAAATCAAAGCTTACCCGCCACATTGGTTATGGACACACAAACGGTGGAAGCGGACTCGTCCAAAGGATGTGCCTTTTCACAAACTAATTGAGCCTTGACAGATCACCTAATTTGATTCAATCAAATGCGTTCAACACGAATTTGAGCCGTCAATTCATCACTGAGTTCAACCTCAACGCCATTTGATAAAGAAACGACCAACGTCAGCTTGTCTGCCAATGTTTCCTGTTGGATATGACTGCCAAATGACTCGACTGCGGCGCGAATATCGCGTTGATCCTGAATCGTGATCTGAATCCGATCCGTGACCTCAAAGTTTTGCTCCTTCCGTTGATTCTGGATTCGGTTGACCAGGTCACGAGCAATGCCTTCAGCAAGCAGCTCTTCAGTCAGATTGACATCAAGAGCGACGGTGAGTCCTTCTTCACTGGCTGTCTTCCATCCGGGCAGATCTTCGGTGGTGATTACCAGGTCCTCAGAAGTTATATCATACTGTTCCCCATCGATAGAGATGGAAACGCGGCCCTTGGACTCAAGACTGTTGATTTGATCATTAGAGAATGTCGCAATCTGTTCTGCTGCCGCCTTCATGTTTTTTCCCAATCGTTTTCCCAGGGTTTTGAAGTTGGCTTTGGCTTGCTTGATCAGGAGGCCATCAGCATCCGTGATATATTCGATCTCTTTGACATTGATCTCTGATAAAATCAAGTCTTTGGCTCCGTCGACTTGCCGGATAAAGGCACTGTCCAATACAGGCAGGAGAATTTTTTGCAGCGGTAAACGAACGCGTAGTTTTTCCCGTTTGCGAATACTCAAAGCCAGTGAACAAATATGCTGGGCATATTCCATTCGTGTCTCTAAATCCAGATCGATACGGTTTGCATCTTCCTGAATCAGGTCCGTCAGGTGAATGCTTTTTGGCATGTTGTTGTCTGCTTGTTCGCGACCAGCCATCAGATTTCGATAGAGCCAGTCGCTGAAAAATGGTGCAGCAGGAGCCGACAATTGTGCGACGACTTCAAGGCATTCAAACAAGGTCTGATAAGCAGACAATTTATCCTCATTCATTTCCCCGCGCCAGAAACGGCGACGTGCCAGTCGGACAAACCAGTTGCTCAAGTTGCGATCCACAAAATTTTCGAGTGCCCGAAGTGCTTTTGTTGGTTCATATTCATCGTAATGACTGCGGACATCATGAACAAGGCTATACAGTTTGGATAAAATCCATCGATCCAGTTCCGGTCTATCAGTTAAGGGAACCTGGTCTTTGTCGGACATGACGAAGCCATCCAGGTTGGCGTATAAAGCAAAAAAGTTATAGGTATTGAAGAGGGTCCCAAAATACTTGTTTCGTACTTCCAGCAGCCCACCTTCATCGAATTTCAGGTTTTCCCAGGGGTCAGCATTGGCCATCATATACCAGCGGGTGGCGTCAGCACCGTAGGTTGAAATGGTGATAAACGGATCGACAACATTGCCTTTGGATTTCGACATCTTGTTGCCTTCCCGATCGAGGACAAGTCCATTAGACACCACATTTTTATAGGCGACCTGATCGAAACACATCGTAGCTATGGCGTGCAGCGTATAAAACCAACCCCGGGTCTGATCTACACCTTCTGCGATAAAATCTGCAGGGAAGTTCTGTTGAAACTTGTTCTCATTCTCAAACGGATAATGCCATTGGGCATAAGGCATAGAACCCGAGTCAAACCAGACATCGATCAGATCAAGCTCCCGGGTCATGGGGCGACCATCGTGGCTAACCAGTACGACTTCATCAATATATGGCCGGTGTAGATCTTTAGGAAGTAATTGGTCTTTTTTCAAGACCTTATTGGCCATATCGATTTCAGTCTGGAGTTCGGCAAGTGAACCAATGCATTTCTCCAGATCGCCATCCTTGGTTCGCCAGATCGGCAGGGGAATGCCCCAATATCTTGTCCTGGACAGGTTCCAGTCTTGCAGGTTTTCCAACCAGACACCAAAGCGACCTGTGCCCGTATGTGCCGGTTTCCAGTTGATCGTACGGTTGAGTTCAGCCATTCGTTCCTTGGCAGCGGATGCACGAATAAACCAGGAATCGAGTGGGTAATACAATACAGGTTTATCTGTCCGCCAGCAATGTGGGTAGTTGTGCTTGTATTTTTCGATCTTGAATGCCTTGTCTTCCTCCTTCAGTGCGAGCGAAATCAACAAGTCAGTAGGTCGGAATTCTTTCTGATTTCGAACATCATCAGGATAATATTCCTGCTTGACATACATCCCCGCAAAGGCACCCATCTCCGGAACGAATTTTCCTTGTCGGTCAACAAGAGGCTGGATCACTCCGTGTTCATCGGGAATACCAATGAACGGGATATCATTTGCTACGCAGGCCCGGAAGTCATCTGCACCAAAATAAGGAGCCGTGTGAACCACACCGGTTCCATCTTCGGTTGTAACAAAATCACCAGTAATAACCCGAAAACCTTGTCGTTCAAGATCGGGACTGGTGACAATAGGCATCAACTGATGATAGAATAAGCCATCAAGCTGTGCGCCGGTGACTATTGTTTGATCTACTGAATAAGGCAGAATCTTGTCTGCCGGAGTATAAGTATCTAGTGATTGCCCTTCCCCCGCAGGATCGAAATAGGCAGACAATCGATCCTGGGCGAGTAGCAAGCTGACCGGATTACCAGTGTATGGACTGACAGTCCTGACTTTGATATAATTGATCTTCGCCCCGACGGTGAGCGCTACATTGCTGGGGAGGGTCCAAGGGGTGGTGGTCCAGGCTAGGATGCGAACATCTTCCCTGTCGTTGTCAAAGAGAAAAGATGAGGCTTCATTCTGCTTGACCTTGAACATGGCAATGACCGAAATATCTGTCACTTCCTGATAGCATCCAGGAAGGTTCAGTTCATGTGAACTCAGTCCTGTGCCAGCTGCCGGACTGAATGGCTGAATAGTAAATCCTTTATAGAGATAGGAATCACCTGCGTTGGTCCGTTTGTCGTAAAGTGTTCGTAGTAGATGCCAGCAGGATTCAATATAGTTGTTATCAAAGGTGATGTATGGATTGTCGAGATCAACCCAATAGCCCATTTTACGCGTGATGTCATCCCAAAGGTCTTTGTACCGGAGGACAGTACTTCTGCAGGCTGAATTGTATTCATCAACGCTGATTGATTTGCCAATATCTTCCTTGGTAATACCCAGTTCCTTTTCCACCTGCAGTTCGACTGGCAGGCCATGAGTATCCCATCCACCTTTGCGTTCTACGCGATACCCTTTGAGGGTGTTGTACCTGCAAAAGAGGTCCTTGACGGTTCGAGCCATCACATGGTGGATACCTGGTTTGCCATTGGCGCTGGGTGGACCTTCATAGAACACATAGGAATGTTCTGGATCCCGTTGTTCGATAGACTGTTTAAAGGTGTCTTCAGCTTGCCAGACAGCCAGGATCTCCTGGTCGATATCCGGTAAATGAAGCTGTTTAAATTCTCGATAACGGGGCTGTGCCATACTAGGAAACATCATACTGGTCAAAACGAAGCCGCAAAGTTACGGGGTTTGGAGGAGAGTTGGGACTTTGGGACGCCGAGTGAAGGGGGAAGTTGGAAATCGGAAAGGTTGACCTTGCCTGAAATTAGTTGTCGAAAATGGCGAAGGACCGAACATGAGGAGAAGGTAGAGTGTGGAGAGGAGTGGACGTTATTCAGGAAGTCAATTCGATGGAATTACAAACGTTGATTACCAAAAATGAAATCCGATCTTTGAAATCCGAAACGGCGAATAACAAGTCAGTATGGATATAGCCCTCCAAAAGCAACTGCTTCGAGAAGACATGCAGAAGGCCAGAGATCAAATACCCAGAACTGAACGAAATGTGCACGCTGAACGAATCTGTGAACAACTTTGGGAGATCATTCTTAGCCGGAAGGCACAAGTGATTCATACCTATCTAAATATGGGGGCAGAGATTAATGTGCTGCCATTGGTTCGGCGCCTTCTGGATGCAGGCAAAACTGTGGTTGCGCCAAAAACGCTGAAAAAAAGACAATTGGAAAATCGGATCGTCTACAATCTCCAGGATATGGAAGCCGGTGTATTCGGTACATATCATCCAAAAGGGAAAAAGGTCTATAATGGGCTATTTGATCTGGTCATTATACCGGGTTTGGCTTTTGATCGGAATGGCGGCCGGCTTGGATATGGCGGCGGTTATTACGATACGTTTTTACTGGAACATCTTACCTCCTGGAAAGTGGGGATTTGTTATCCAAACCAACTTGTTGAACACGTTCCGGTAGACGAACATGATATCCTTATGGATCAGGTAATTTATTAAAGAAGTTTTGAGTTTAGGAGTTGAGAAGGATAGAGCTAAGGTTAATAAATGGACTTTCAATATCAATGTTCTTGCATGTAATTTCCGGACAAAAGGTTGATTCATCCAGCGCCTCGTTTTGCTGACCTCCTTCACATCGGCATTCATGCTGTTACTTTTTGTACATAATATTGTGTTGATCGGCCAAGTA
>JAHEAU010000161.1 GCA_024642625.1 Lewinellaceae bacterium | reverse complement strand
CTACAAAAATCACATTCGCATCTGCGGAACTGACCGCAATAGATCCGATTGATCCACCAAAGAACCCATCACTCATGGATTGCCAGGAACGTCCCCCATCTGTAGTCTTCCAGACACCCCCTCCAGTCGAGCCAAAATAAAAAAGGTTGGGTTCACCCGGCACACCCGTCACAGTGCAAGAGCGTCCGCCTCGGTAGGGTCCCAATTCGCGGAAAGTCATCGCGGAAGTGATGGCTTGCCTGTCCAGTTCTTTCGATGAAGAAGTGGTGGATTGCCCCATGGCAAAAAAAGAGGAAATAAGCAAGTAGAGCAGGATGGAATAACGCATGAAAACCTGAATTGGTAACGTGAGAGTGTTCATTTGGCTTGAAGATAAAACCGGATTTCTGAGATGAGGAAATCCAGGTTTGTTGTGGCTACAGAAGTTTAGTGACGTGGGAGGTTAAACCCGGACCCCGAGCACTCGGGGGCAGTCCGGATCCAGACAGAATCGAACGGCCACAATGACGCCATGGGGTGAAGACGCAAAAGTATTTTAGGGACCATTACTTCCAAGCAACAAGTCAGCTCAATGTGTTGATTATTGCTTTCCAAATTGAAGATGTTCGCATTATTTGGACGGACTCTGGATCAGAATTTTGATCCAGTGACGAGATGAAAGGGTGTCAATAAAAGGATTAGCCACCAATTTTCGATCAATACGCTTTTAAGAGATCGTTTGTTCTCACATTTATTGATCAAGGGTGATCCTTTGCAATAAGATAGCATTCAGACCTAAAAAAACCGGCATCTCTTGATGCCGGTTTTTTTAGGTCTGAAGGTTTCCTTCAGGTTACTTCAACTTGAACGTTCCCGTTCCAGCCAAGTGGCCTTTGTTGTACACTTCAACCTGATAGTTGCCCTTGTCAAATGCAGCTCCTGGTTCCCAGGACAAACACGCATTTGTAGCGGTTTGATTGTAGTCGAATTCTTTAATGGCTGTAAACCGAACTTGCTCGCCATCAGCAGTGTTCAAAATTCCTGAACCCATTTCATCAACTGCCAGAGTTTGACCATTAGGTGCAATGATGCGGATATAGAATGCTTCGTCACCTGGTTCGGTGACAGCATTTGCGGCAGCATCAAAGCAGATCTTCAAGCGATCGATATTGTTGGCATAACGCTTCTTGGATTCTTTTCCAGAGTCACTGACTTTATAGCCTGTAATGTCAATATTCTGAACCGGAATCACAGAAGCCTTGGTAACCTTCTTGTTGAGTGACTGATTTTGATTTTCCAGCTTCGACTTTTCTGTAACAAGGGTCGCTTTGACGTTCGTCAGATCGTCATTCTGACGGATCTGCTCCTGGAGGTTATCTTCCAGGAAACGTTTTTCTTCGCCCAGCTTGCTATTTTCTTCAGTCAACAACGCATTGGCTTCCCGCAAAGCATCCAGTTCGGCAAGATAACCCTCAGCCTGAGTTTCAAGGTCTTTCAGCTTTGACCGGACATTCTTGTAGTCTTTAGTCGTACTGATCATCTTGGTGATTTCTTCCTTCTGAGCGCGCAACTCCTCTTTCTGTTTGTCGATCAGTGTATTCATTTCCTCATTGTCGCCGCGCATCTCCTCTAGCTGGGACAATGTCTCATAATATTGTTTTTCCAATTCCATGTTGAGCTGCTGGGCCTCCCCAAGGTCGACACTTTGCTGCTCTATGGTTTCTTCATTCTTGTATTTGTCGTAAAAAAGCCAGGCATTGACTGCCAGCAATGCGATGATGGCCACGATGCCAATGTTGATCCAGCGGTTGGAGGAATTTTTCTGGGTATTCATTGTTCAAGATTTGGTTGGCTGATGAACGAAGAAAAATGAAGAGTTATTATCACGGTAAAGGTAGGAATTCCGTATAAACTCCTGAATCTCATTTCCCAAAAGATGTTTTGTTTCGTTGATTTGGCAGACTTACAACCTGAGTTTATTGACATTCAGTATCTTCCACAGGAAAAATTGAGAGCTGCCTTATGTCTTTGCCCTATCCCATTTACGATCTCCTCTTTCTGGATGTGGAGACAGTTTCTGGCTTCCCATCCTTTGATGAAGTCCCTGTAGAAATTCAATCGTTATGGACCGAAAAGGCACGGTACTGGATCCGTAATGATGATGATCCGGAAGAAGGAGCTCGGAAAGCCTATGAGTCTCGTGCAGCCATCCTCGCTGAATTTGGACAGATAGTTTGCATCTCAATGGGATTCATGACGAAAGGAAATCGACCTGAGGAGGATGTCCTGCGATTGAAATCCTGGTATGGTACTGAAGAAACCGAGATACTGGACCCCTTCGTGGCGGTCTTAACCACACAGTTTGGAAACCCGATGTCACATATGCTTTGTGGACATAACATTCGCGAATTCGATGTGCCCTATCTCTGCCGGCGGATGCTGATGAAAGGAATGGGTTTGCCCCCGATGCTGGATGTGGCGGGGAAGCGCCCATGGCAATTAAAGCACATTTTGGATACGATGGAGCTGTGGAAGTTCGGCGATATCAAACACTATGTCTCTCTAAAGTTGTTGACCCATTGCCTGGGAATTCCTTCCCCTAAAAACGACATTTCAGGGGCTGACGTTGGTCGCGTTTATTACAAAGACAAGGATCTCGATGCATTGGCCACGTATTGTGAAGGCGATGTCGTTGCAGTCGCTCAAGTCATCCGTCGGTTTTGCGGATTGCCCTTATTGGCTGAAGATCAGATCACGAAAGCCTCATGAGCCGCTGAAGACAAGTAGGCAGCTTATCTTTGTAAAAAATCAGTTCATGCTCCCCCTGATTGCACCGTCATTACTTGCTGCTGACTTCTCCAACCTGTCCCAGGAAATCGACCTGGTCAATCAATCGGAAGCAGACTGGCTTCACCTGGATGTCATGGATGGCCGGTTTGTGCCGAATATTACCTTCGGCATGTTGATGGTCGAAGCAGCAAAGCGAATGTGCACCAAGCCATTGGATGTACATCTCATGATTGTTGAACCCGAGAAGTATATTGAATCCTTCAGAGAAGCCGGTGCGGACGTAATCAGTGTGCATATCGAAGCGTGCCCGCATCTTCATCGGACCTTGCAGCAGATTCGTGCCACCGGCGCAAAAGCCGGAGTCGCAGTGAATCCGCATACATCGGTTTCTCTTTTGGAGGATGTGCTCGAAGATCTGGACCTGGTTTGTCTGATGTCTGTTAATCCAGGCTTTGGAGGACAGAAATTCATTTACAGGACGTTGGAAAAGACACGAGAGTTGAAACGCATGATCACGGAACGAAATTTGTCTGTACAGATTGAGATTGACGGAGGAGTCGGCTTGCAAAATGCTTCGGCGTTATTGTCTGCTGGTGCCGATGTCCTCGTTGCCGGATCAAGTGTATTTAAAGCGAAAGATCCGTCTCAGGCTATTCACCAATTAAAGCAATGCGGGCAGGAATCACTTCTTGTCTGAGTACCTTATTAACCCGAGAACATGAGGAGACAGGTCGCTTGGCTGATTGGTATAATGGTGATGGTATTGCCATTTATTGGCTCAGCACAAATCACCGAAGTTTATGGATTAGTCCGGGATCAGCTTTCTGGTGATGTTGTCGAATTTGCGACGATCTATCGGGAGGGCACCACAGATGCAGTAGAATCGGATGAAGATGGTCGCTTTCGGTTGAATATTGAACCCAACATGGCCATCACCCTCATGTGCTCCCGGTTGGGATACAAAGCAGCCTCCTACGCTGTTGAACCACTCAATTCCGGCAATCGGCAACGGGTAGACTTTTTTTTGGTGCCCGAAAACTCAGATCTGGAAGTCCTTGTTCAAGCAAGTCGCATTGAAGAACGAGGCATGATCCGCGAGGATGTCGACAACCTCAAACTCCTGCCTTCGACATCTGGAAATTTTGAAAGCATTCTGCCATCTATTGCCCTCGGTGTGTCTTCGGGTAGTGGCGGCGAATTGACCTCTCAATACAATGTTCGCGGTGGTAATTATGACGAAAACCTCGTCTATATCAACGACTTTGAGATCTATCGCCCGCAATTGATTCGGGCAGGTCAGCAAGAGGGGCTGTCCTTTCCGAATATCGATCTGATCCGGGATCTCTCCTTTTCCTCAGGTGGATTTGGAGCAAATTATGGAGATAAAATGTCCTCTGTCCTCGACATCACATACAAACGACCGGATTCCTTACGGGCCTCAATTTCGGGCAGTGCTCTTGGTGCTACAGGCCATGTGGAGGGCAGTTTTAAATTGGGGAAAAAGCCGTACCAAAAATTGCGCTACCTGGCTGGCGCACGCTACAAGACAAATCAATACCTCCTCAATACACTCGAGGTGGAAGGGGAGTATATTCCTCGATTCCTGGACTTCCAAGCGTATTTGACATACGATGTGAATCGAGATTGGCAGTTGGCATTCTTGGCCAATTTCAATCAGAGCAAGTATCAATATAAACCAACTTCCCGATCCACGGCATTCGGGTTTGTGACCTATGCGTTGCGTTTGTTCTCCGTTTTTGAAGGGCAAGAAGACGACCATTTTGCCACACGAATGGGCGGAGTTTCCGCGACCTATTTACCGGCCAAGGCGAGCCATCCACTCTTTCTCAAATTTCTCGTATCGACATTTACATCAAGGGAGGTTGAAGGCATTGATATCATCGGCAACTATCGTTTGAGTGAGATTGATATCAATCCGGGTTCGGAGAATTTTGAAAGTGAAATTGCCGTCCTGGGGACAGGCATCCAGCATCAGTATGTTCGAAACCGACTGGACTTCCAGGTCACTCAGTTGAATCATCATGGCGGTATCGAGTGGCCTTCCTGGATGAGTGAGTCAGGTCATTCCGGGCATTTTCTAGAATGGGGAGCCACCGTGAAACACGAGTTGATCCTGGACCAACTCAATGAGTGGGAACGTCTGGATTCAGCTGGATATTCCTTGCAATATGATCCCGATAGGGTGTTGATCTCTACGACGACCAAATCCAGGAATGAGTTGGAATCGTTCAAGATCTCTGGGTATGCCCAACATCAATGGACATATAAGATACCTGAAGTGATCGATCTTCAGGTGACAGCTGGTCTTCGTGCAGGATATTGGACACTGAATAAAGAGTCCTATCTCACCCCTCGGGTTCAGTTTTTATTTCAGCCATTGAAACGGTCACGTCGAACCACCTGGCGACTGGCATCCGGCTTGTATTACCAGCCCCCATTCTATCGCGAATTGAGATCGATAACTGGACAGGTCAACGAAAATGTTCTGGCTCAAAAGTCGCTTCATGTCGTGGGTGGCTGGACCTGGGACTTCTTTCTAGGAAAAAAGAAGGACATTCCTTTTCACTTTACAGCAGAAGCATATTACAAAAGATTGTGGGATTTGGTATCGTACGATGTAGACAATGTACGTATCCGTTATGCCGGTGTAAATAATGCTAAAGGTTACATTACCGGGATTGATTTTCGGATCAATGGCGAATTTGTTCCGGATGCGGAATCGTGGATCAACCTATCCATTCTCCGTGCAAGGGAGAGTATAAATGGTGTACAGCACCTGGTTCGTGAAGTAGGAGATCCGGAGGCGACGCCCGTCGATGATGTGCCACGACCCACTGACCAATTGGTGTCCTTGTCCATGTTCTTTCAGGATTATCTGCCGAATAACAAGAATATCAGGGCTCATGTCCAGTTCAATGTTGGCACAGGCTTGCCTTTCGGAATTCCAAATGACAATGCCGTTTACCGGAATACCTACCGTTTTGCGCCTTACCATCGATTGGATATTGGTTTTTCTGCCAAATTATGGGATCGATCCCGGCAGGTCCGCAGACCATCCAATTTGCTCCGGTTCACACGCAGCACGTGGATCAGTCTGGAGGTATTCAACATTTTAGGCGTACGAAATGAAGCCTCCTATACCTGGATAAAAACGGTGTACAACACCCAGTATGGAGTGCCAAATTATCTAACCAGTCGAAGGTTGAATTTGCGTCTGCGGATGGACTTCTAGCAATTCCTGATTCCTTGTTCCTCGTTCCATGTTTTTCCTGAGTTGGATAATTAGCAAGGAGCGATAGGCAGTTCAAGGTTCAAGGACTTCGCCTGCGGCTCGTCTGTTTAAGGTTCAAAGCGTCGTTTCCTAATGGTAATTTTCGGTTCTAAGTCTCGAAATAACGAAATAACACAATAACGAAATAACTGTCATACCATTGAAGCCGGCTTTCGATTATAGGCCCCAACGCCTAACACCCAACGCCCAATGCCAACTTCATCCCTCCTCCCTCGTTCCTCATCCCTCATTTTCCCCGTTCCAATACAGCAATATAAAACCCATCATACCCGAATTCATCAGGTAAAAGCTGCTTTTCCGAGATCAATGAATATTCATTGTGTTCCTTCAGAAAACGGGCGATTTGGTGCTGATTCTCCTCTGGGAAAATGCTGCAGGTGGCATAGACCATCCGGGCTCCTTTTTTACAAACGGGGGCATATTGTTCCAGGATCTCTTTCTGGAGGCCAAGGCAACGATCGAGCAAGCTTTGGTCGATCCGCCATTTCGCATCCGGATTGCGACGCAGGACGCCTGACCCCGTGCAAGGCACATCCAACAGCACCCGATCAGCAGATTGGTGGAGCCGTTTCACTGCCTTGGTGTCAGTTGCTAATCGAGCCTGGACATTGTCAACACCACCACGTTTGGCCCTACGCTTCAGTTCCTTGAGTTTCCATTCATCTGGATCCAAAGCGATCACCTGGCCACGGTTTTCCAATAAGGCTGCAATCTGAAGGGCCTTGCCACCAGCTCCAGCACAGCCATCGACAACCCGATGTCCCGGTTTGACTTCCAGAGCCAGGGCAACTTGTTGCGAAGCGAGGTCCTGCACTTCAAACCAACCGGCTTTGAAGGCATCAGTTCGAAATACATTCGCTCGTTCTTTAAGTTCGAGAGAGAAAGGTCCTTTTTCTATCGTTTCCCATCCGGCTTCCCGAAGGGCCTTTTGTACCTCGGGCAGAGTAGCTCGGATAGGATTCACCCGAAGGACAACATTCGCCTGTTGATTGAGCGCTGTAACCAGGCTTTCCCAACGATCACCATAAAATGCCGAGCCTTTTTCATCCATCCAGTCAGTGATGGATTCACGAATGGCCAGTGGACAATTGTCAGCTTCAATAACGTGAGGAGGTTCGGGCAGGTCGGCCCATTCTTCCCAGGGCGGTAACACATTGCCGGATGCATGGAGATGCCATCCGATGACCCAAAGCCAGGGGATGGGGCGTTGATCAGGATCGGTATAGCGCCTGAGATAGCGGAGAATGTCGTAGGTTGTCTCTGCAATGAATGATCGATCGCGGGAGCCCCATTGAGGAGTCGCTTTGAACATTCGAGCGAGGACCTTGTCGGCGGGGTAGGGCTGTTCGATAGTTTCTGCCAGAGCAAAAGCGACAGCATGGACCAGGTTGGGGTAAAGCTTTTGAGCCATAAGGCGAAAGTAGAGGGATTGGTCCGATTTCTAAATGATTTCCTTCTGAAAGAGGCGAATCTTCCACGTTTGCGTAAAAATTCAAGAAAGTCTGGTGTGAGACAATAATATGACTTACCTTTGCACCCGCTTGAAATCTGTCGTCCGCTTGGCGGATTAACAGATTATGGTCTTACCTAACGAAATCGGAACATGGCCGTTAAAATCAGATTACAGCGCCACGGACGCAAACAAAATCCGTACTACAAGATCGTCATCGCTGACGCTCGCTCTCCTCGTGATGGCAAATACATCGAACGTTTGGGTTTTTACAACCCGATGACTGTTCCTGCTACCATCGAGATCGATCGTGACAAAGCACTTGATTGGTTAAACAAGGGGGCTCAGCCTACCGATACTGTTCGTGCAATCCTTCGTTACAAAGGAGTGATGTACAAGAAACATTTGCTTCGTGGTGTCGCCAAGGGTGCAATGACTCTTGAAGAAGCTGAAGTGAAGTGGCAGGAATTTATCAACGAAAAGGATTCAAAAGTCCTGGATCGGAAGAAATCTGTAGCCAAAGAAAAGCAAGACTACCTGGTGGCAATGTCAGGAACAGCCAAGCCAGTTGTAAAGGCAGAACCAGTCGTCGAAGCACCGGTGGAAGAAGCAGCCCCAGGTGCAGATGAAACTCCTGCAGTTGAAGAAGCTCCAGTTGAAGAAGCTCCAGTTGTTGAGGCTGCAGTTGAAGAAGCACCTGCTGCTGAAGAAGCGCCTGCTGCTGAAGAAGCGCCTGCTGCTGAAG
>JAHEAU010000160.1 GCA_024642625.1 Lewinellaceae bacterium | reverse complement strand
ATCAGACCAGTACTCAACGCAAGCAAGACCAGATTCAGGGTCAACTGTGCTGGCTTATATACCAAATGCTTCCAACTCAACCACAGACTAAACATGTCGATCCAGAGTGATTGCGTGAGGAATCCGGTCCTTGATTCGCTGGTCGTGTGTGACGATAATAAGTGTAGAATGGCATGCTGCTGCCTGTGCCTCCAGAAGGCTTACTACATCCTGGCAATGCCGATCATCCAGTGCGCTTGTTGGTTCATCTGCCAACAAAAGATCCGGCTTGTTTATGAGTGCTCTGGCAAGAGAAAGGCGTTGTTGTTCACCTTGACTGCAATGACGGGGATATGCCAGAATCCGATGCATCAAACCAACCTGTTCCAATAATTCGTGAATCGCAGCTCGATCGACAGATTGCCCGGCCAACCGTTGAGCCAGAATGATATTTTCTTCTACATTCAATGCTTGCAGGAAATGAGGTGTCTGAAACACGATCCCGATATGTTTCCCACGGAATTGATCCCGATTGCTCGCAGGCACCTGGTTCAAATCGGTACCATGAATTAAAACTTGCCCAGACCTCGGTCGTCGCAAACCGGATAACAGCTGCAACAAAGTCGTCTTACCACTACCGGATTCACCAAGGATCAAAAGACGATCATTTGATTCTCCGTGGATATCCGGAAAGGTCATAACCTGTCCTTCTGGATATTGATAACTCAGCCTGGTCGAATGGATCATGGTCTCAAAGATAAACGCTACTCCTGGTCTATGGTGTTTCGGTTATATCTCTCGAATATGGCCAGGTTCACCAATTGGCGGTTGATAGTCCGTCGGTGTATTATTCAATTCGCCAAGAATCCAATTGGCACAGGATTGAAAATCAAGGAAGCAATTGTGCGAACTGACCAATCCAGGTACCAGATTTATTCCTTCGAGCATATCCTTTGGCTGGCCATCCAAACCCGTGAAGGAAACTCTAATTCCTCTATCCATCAATCCTTGCACCGCTTCTTCAAGTGCATACAATCCTGATTGGTCCACATAGGGTACCCGATCCATTCGAATCACTACATATCTCACATCAGGCAATGCCTCCACCATTTGTTTGAATCGTGAAGCAAAACCAAAAAACAAGGGTCCATCCAGGTGTTTGATATAAACGTGTTGCCCATGCTTTTCTAAAAAATTCTGTTCGTCCGTCCAGGTTTGCTCTCGGGCAAAATCCTGTAGAGGAGATGAATAAGCCTTGTTTTCGATGACATCTGATATGTTCTTCATAAACAATACAGCTGCCAGGACCATCCCGACTGCAACAGCAACCAGAAGGTCAACAAAGACCGTCAACAGCAATACGGTGATCATCACGATTGCATCTGCTTTGGGGATTTTGGCCAAATGCCGTATCCCTTTGTAGTCGATAATGCCAATGCCTACCGTAATCAGTATGCCGGCCAACACGGCATTTGGAATATGGCCTACCAAAGGCCCGATCCCCAACAATACAATGACCAGAAATACACCAGCGATCAAACCGGAAATGCGCGTTTTACCACCAGTCCGAATATTGATCACAGTTCGCATTGTGGCACCTGCTCCTGGCAATCCACCGATAAGTGCGGCACCCATGTTGCCAAGCCCTTGACCAATCAATTCCTGATCGCTGTTGTGTCGGGTCTTTGTCATATTGTCAGCGACCACAGAAGTTAGCAAGGAATCGATTCCCCCCAAAAAGGCGAGTGTTAGTGCAAATTCAAAAATATGCAACCAATGCGCCCAATCAGCAAAAATAGCAAACAACCCGAGTTGGAGTTTTGGCAATCCGGTAGGTACAGGTCCTCCTGAATCGAGTTGGAGGATGACATCTGGCTTGAAAAAAAGAAAAGTAACAAGGGTTAAAATGACCAAGGCAACTAATGCCGATGGAACTTTTTTCGTGATCCTGGGAAATCCATAAATGATCACTATTGTAGACATTGCAATGACCACACTCCAAAAATTGAAGGCCTCCGGGATTTCATGCAATGCTCTGAATGTCCCAAGTGGCCCACCAGCCGGAGCGTGTACGCCAAGAAAGGGGAACAACTGGGTAATGATAATGATGAAGCCGATCCCGCTCATGAATCCGGAAACAACAGAATATGGGATAAATCGAATATACTTCCCCAATTTGACAACCCCCATCAGACTCTCCAACACGCCTGCCAGAAAAAAAGTCGCAAAAATGAAGGGAATTCCAGCCTCAAGACTGCCTGCATACTCCATGGCTTCTGCAATCACAACTGCAGAAACAACCGTCATTGGTGCTGTTGGACCACTGATTTGAGTATACGTTCCTCCAAAAAGGGACGCGACAAATCCTAATGCGATAGCACCATAAAGTCCAGCAATAGCACCAAGCTCAGTCTGTTCACCAAAGGCTAATGAAAGGGGTAGTGCGACAATACCCGCTGTCAAACCCCCAAAAAGATCACCCCGTATATGACGTAAAGAAAACGAAGAAAGCCAGGCATATAACTGTCCCATATGCTCTAAACATAGAAAAAATTTCTATTACATGGAAATCAGAATAAAAAAGCTTTCGAGTCGAGTTACCAGTATCAACCATTACGTGGCGATATATTAATTAGTACCCGCTCCAGGACTAAAGATTATCATATTCATAAATTCCGTGCTCTAATGGTTCACCTGGAGCCATTTCCTTTAATGGATGAATGATACCGTCTTCCAGGCGATAGACCCATCCGTGGAGAAATGGCCCCTTTCGATCTTTCCACGCTTTTTGGATGATAGAAGTCTTGGCAAGATTATAGACTTGCTCCTGGACATTCAGTTCAATCAGACGATCGACGCGAGCGGCTTCATCATGCAATGCATCTATTTCATGATCATGATACCGATAAACATCCTTGATATTTCGCAGCCACTTATTGATTAATCCAAGACTTGTATTAGTCATTGCCGCTTTCACGCCTCCACATCCGTAATGCCCACAAACAACGACATGTTGAACTTCCAATACTTCCACAGCATACTGCAAAACACTGAGCATATTGAGATCCGTATGAACTACGAGATTAGCGACATTCCGATGGATGAATATATCTCCTGGATTGGTTTGCGTAATCTCATTGGGTGGTACACGGCTGTCCGCACATCCAATCCACAGTATTTTTGGACGCTGAATATTCACCAATCGATTAAAAAAATCAGGATCCTGATCAATTTTACTTTGAGCCCATTGTTTGTTGTCCTGTAGTAATTTTTCGTACACCTTCATAGATCAATTATTGATGAAAATGAAAAAATGGTTGCTGTGCCTATTCCGGAACATCGATGAGATGAAGAATAATATTTTTGTCTTTTGCCATTTCTTTAAAATTATGAATCAAACGAATGGCATCAAAATCAATTTCTTTGGATTGACTTCCATCAATGATCACCTCACAATGATTCGGCAGATGATCAAGTGTCAACTGTAGACTTGCCTTATTCAGGAAGGACACATGTTCAGATAGTACCAGTTTGATTACTTTATGTCCATCTCGGTCCGGGTGATCTTCTTCATGATAGAAATAAGGTGTTTTATAATTTGTTTTCAATACATAGAAGATCCCCACTGCCAGTCCAACGATAATTCCTGTAAGGAGGTCTGTCAAAAGGACAGCAACAATGGTCGTAATAAATGGTAAAAATTGTCGAATTCCATTTCGCAATTGTGATTGATAAAGGGTTGGCTTGGTTAACTTAAATCCGATCACAAGCAAGATAGCCGCAAGAGCAGAAAGCGGAATCAAATTTAATATATGTGGCAAACCCAGGACACAACCTGCAAGAAGTAATCCATGGATAATTGCTGAGAGTTTGCTTTCAGCACCTGCTTCTACATTGGCACTGCTTCGAACAATTACAGCTGTCATCGGCAGACCACCTACCAAACCACTAATCATATTACCGACACCCTGTGCCTTCATTTCCCGATTTTGTGGTGTGTGGCGTTTATGAGGATCAAGTTTATCAACTGCTTCGACACTCAGCAAGGTTTCAAGGCTCGCGATAATTGCAATGACTATTGCAATTTTCCACGTAACCATTGAACCTAGGGAGGACCAATCAGGGAAGACCAACAGGCTGGAAAGTCCTGCTTCAGGACCTGGTATCGGAATCTGAACTGAATGTTCAACACCAATAGCCAAATCAGGACCAACAGTCGCCAGTAACTGACCGAGTACAATACCCAAAACTACGGCCAATAAGGCCCCTGGAATAAGACTTACAGTTGGAATCCATTTTCGTATATACAAATCCCAACCAAGCATGGTCAGCAAGGAAAGTAAACCAATAATAAAAGCACCTTGATGTATATGTGTAAATCCGTAAAAGACTTCTTCAAATGTATTTCGTCCGTCTGTACCATAGAAACTCATCTCTCCGAAAGCATCCATATCTATTCCCAGAAAATGTGGCAGTTGCTTCAAGATCAAAATGATCCCGATTGCCGCCAACATTCCTTTGATAACAGACACTGGAAAATAAAGTCCGATTATTCCAGCTTTGAGATAACCCAGAATAATTTGAAAGACGCCGGCTAGAACAACAGCAGACAGAAAACCCTCAAAAGAGCCCAACTCAGAAATGGAGTCCAAAACAATTACTGCTAGTCCAGCCGCAGGACCTGAAACACTTAAAGCAGAACCGCTTAGTCCCCCAACAACCAAACCACCAATAATGCCGGTGATGAGTCCAGACATTAACGGTGCACCGGAAGCTAATGCAATACCAAGACACAATGGCAATGCAACAAGAAATACTACGACACCGGCTGGAAGATCCTTTTTCCAATGAGAAAATATAGTTAATGCTTTAGTTTCATTCATTGTAATCAATATTTCAAAGAACGATTTAACATCGAATCATCCGCCTGTGTTTTCCCGATTTGTCTCTCTAAGCTGAATCTAATTGCTTTCTAATCCGACTGGCAAACAAAATGGTCACCCTACCTTTGGCTCATGACGTTGCAAAGAAATTTTTTGAAAGGAGTTCTTGAAGCAGGATGTGATGAAGCTGGCAGAGGTTGTCTTGCTGGTCCCGTGTTTGCTTCAGCCGTCATTCTTCGCAAGAATTGGACGCACCCCATGCTTCATGATTCCAAGCAACTTTCTGAGCATCAACGAAAGATACTCCGTCCCATTATTGAACGTGAAGCGCTTGCCTGGTCGGTCGCTTCCTGTACTCCCTTGGAGATCGATCAAATCAATATCCTTCAGGCATCAATCCTGGCTATGCACCGGGCAATCGAAGCACTCCAGGAAATCCCTCAGCATCTTTTGATTGATGGCAATCGGTTCAACGCATATTTTGGTATTCCACATACCTGTATCATTGGTGGCGATGGGAAATATAGTGCTATTGCCGCTGCATCCATCCTTGCAAAAACTTATCGGGATGACTGGATGGAACGTCTCCATGAAGAATTCCCTATGTATGGTTGGTCCGTCAATAAAGGCTATCCCACGAAAAACCATCGGGAATCATTGTATGCGTATGGTCCGACAGCACACCATCGCAAAACCTTCAAGCTGGAGGGCGTCTCTATCTCAGAGCGCTTCGGCAAGTGACCCCACAGGAAGCCGTACATTTGGACCAAAGTCGCCCGAAATGCAAATTGGAATCATAGGAAGTGGAGCTATGGGCTCCGGAATAGCTCAAGTTGCTGCCACAGCAGGTCATCAGGTCATCCTTCTGGATAGCCGGCCGGAAGCTCTGGATCAGGCAGGTATTCAACTCCTAAAAATTATGGATCGGCTGGTTGAAAAAGGTCGATTGTCAAAAGAAGACGCAGAGGTAATCATTAGCAAACATGTATATACAACAGAAATGAACACGTTCCGGGATTGCGGACTGGTCATCGAAGCCATCGTGGAGGATCTGGATGTGAAAAAATCTGTTTTTCGTCAACTTGAAGGCATTGTGCCCAAAGAAGCCATTCTGGCGACAAATACGTCTTCATTATCGATTGCCTCCATCGCAGGGAGTTGCCTGCATCCAGAACGGGTGATCGGCCTGCATTTTTTCAACCCTGCTCCGTTAATGAAATTGGTTGAAATCATTCCTGCTCTTCAAACCGATTCATCCCTGCCGCCCCGTCTACACGAACTGATGATCAATTGGGGTAAATATCCTGTACTTGCAAAGGACACTCCCGGTTTCATCGTCAATCGCATTGCAAGGCCATTTTACAGTGAATCGATCCGCTTGCTGGAGGAAGGCCTGGGAACTGAAAACGAAATCGATGCCGCATTGAAAGAAGTTGGGGGGTTTCGCATGGGTCCTTTTGAACTCATGGATTTTATTGGTCATGATGTCAATTATGCAGTGACTGAATCTGTTTGGACAGCTTGTTATCATGAACCCAGATATCAACCTTCATTTACACAGAGAAGATTGGTGGATGCCGGATGGTTGGGCAAAAAAACAGGACGAGGATTTTATAACTACAAGGATGCCAATTCTTCAAATTCAGAATTTTCATCCTTAGATTCCGAAAAGCAACGTCGTCTGGCAGAACGAGTCATTGTCATGTTGATCAATGAGGCGGCAGATGCACTCTATTATAAAGTGGCTTCCCGTGACGATATTGATCAGGCGATGACGCTTGGCGTGAACTACCCAAAAGGGTTATTGCGTTGGGCAGATGAATGGGGAATTGCCACTTGTGAATCAAGAATGGATCGCCTGTACAATAATTACCATGATCCGCGCTATCGATGCAGCCCGATGCTGCGATCTTTGGCACAGAATGGTGAACGGTTTTACCCCGAAGAAAATATTTGACTATGACTAACAAATCACTTGCTGCTCGTGTCGTTGATGAAATGATGCAGGGGGACGCTTTCAGTCAGTGGTTACAAATCGAACGGCTGGAAGAGGGCCCGGGGCATTGTACCATCCGTATGACTGTTCGCGATGAAATGGTCAATGGTTTTTTCATTGCTCATGGAGGTATTTCTTATTCGTTGGCTGACAGTGCTTTGGCCTTTTCTTCCAACGGTCACGGAATAAAAGCTGTATCCATCGAAACATCAATTTCACACCTTCGGCCCGTTCAGGTTGGGGATGTTCTGACAGCCATCGCCACGGAAGATCATCTCGGAAAAAAGACGGGGATTTATCGTGTAGAGGTGTTCAATCAAAAAGGAAAATTAGTGGCGCTATTTAAGGGCACAGTGTTTCGTGGAGGGGAATCCTGGTTCGGAGAAGATGAGCACTAGCAAATAAAATAAATTAATTTATTAAAATAATGCGCTCACAGTGCGCTATCTCAGTTTTAGATTCCACAACTTTGATAAAATATACACCTGATTGTAAATTGGATAGATCCAGGTCGTTATTCGAAGAAAGCGTCAAATCTTCCAGGACAAGTTGCCCCAGCTGATCAAAAACACGTACTTGTTCAAATTGCAAATTGGCAGAAATCAGGAGGTGTCCAAAAGATGGATTTGGGGAAAATCGGATTGGCTGTGTGATTTCTTGATTTGAAATGTTGGAAGCACCCTGAACAACTCCATTAAAATAGATCACCTGATTGGTGATCACATCCTGATAAACGGCATGAACCTTTCCATTTGCCCAGTGCACATCCGGCCTCAGCTGATTACCCGAAGTGGATAGATTTAAAACCTTTGTTTGAGCGGTTACCAAACCTTCTGGCCCACTTGTTGACAATCGATACTTAATATCCAGATTACCAGCATATGACTCCTCCCAAATGAGAAGGACAGTATCCTGATTTCCAGTGATTCTGGGGTGATTTTGTGCAAGCAATATATCCGGTGAATTTGTGAGATACTGATGAAGGACAACTTTTTGACTATCCAGATCAAAGACAGAGAAAAAGACACGTTCCCGCCCTCCCGGTGCAGCTCGAAATGTACTGATTAATCGATTCCCCGCCCAATATCCATCCGGCGCAGTGGCCGGGCATGAAGCAAAATAACTTCCTGTCAAATCAACTTCATAACCGGTATTAAAAGAATCTCCACCATCTTCTGATATTCCCGCCCAGATAGTTCGAATATTCTGGTCATTATTCCGATAAATCATCGCCAGCTTATTGCCTGAAACTGCTAGTTGTGCAGCACAACAATCACAGGATTCTCCTTCAATAATTGCTGAAGAAGCATTCACATCTTCGAGAAATGTTTGCCCATTATCCAAACTTTTGGAAACGACATATCGGGGTTCGGAAAAGTCGGGAGCAAAGCGCATAAAGGCAACCCAAACTTCACCATTCGGACCCGCTGCA
>JAHEAU010000159.1 GCA_024642625.1 Lewinellaceae bacterium | reverse complement strand
GGGGCACCACCTCAAGGCCACCTTCATATATCGTGACCTGATTTTCAACCTGATTTCGCAATACATTTGTACGAGCGCTGATGCAGGCTGGACCCTCAATCTCCACGGCATCTACTCGGTCTGCGCCCATCTTGGCAGCGAGTATGCCCAGAATGGCCGTACCTGCTCCAAAGTCTAGTACACATGACCGATTTAGATCCAAATCTTCCAAAGCCATTACCATCATCCGTGTTGTCGCGTGATGACCAGTACCAAAAGCACGTTCTGGTTGGATGACCAGATCAAACCGTGCATCTGGCCTGGGTTCATGGAAAATTGCACGTATCACACAGAATGGTGACAAGTCAACTGGATTGAAGTTGGATTCCCAGAGTGCATTCCAGTTTTGATCAGGTAGTGGTTCGCTGGTAAATTCATTCCAATACGTTCCCTTAAATGCTGTCAATTCAGCCTGCAATTCTGACGTCCAATGTTCTTCTTCTATATATGCCTGAAGCCCAGACTCAGTCTCTTCAAACGCATTAAACGGATATTCCGAAAGGAATGCTAACGCGATCTCCTGAAATTCAGGGGTCACTTGCACAGTTACATTGATCCAGGACATATTCAATACCGAATTTCCTTCTTCCGTGCCTTCAATGTATTCAACATCAATGCTGTCACTGTCATTGGACCTACACCTCCGGGCACTGGAGTAATTGCTTTTGATTTTGGAGCAACTTGGTCATAATCGACATCACCAACCAGTCTGGACCCAGACTTACGCGTTGGATCATCAATTCGATTGATTCCGACATCGATAACGACAACACCTTCTTTAACCATATCTGCGGTTATAAAATTGGGAATACCAATGGCGGCAACCAAAATATCCGCTCGCTTCGTCTCAGCAGCTAAATCCTTTGTTCGACTATGTGTTATAGTAACTGTTGCATTCCCCATTTTATCTTTTCGGGACATCAGAATGCCGAGTGGAGTTCCCACAATATTACTTCGACCGACAATGACCACATGCTGACCGGAGGTTTCTATTCCATTCCGTTCAAGAAGTAAAAGCACACCCTGAGGGGTGGCGGGTAAATAAGCAGGAAGTCCTTGTGCCATCCGACCAAAATTAAGCGGATGAAAGCCATCTACATCCTTATGTGGATTAATAGCTAAAGTGACTTTCTCTTCGTTGATATGAGATGGCAATGGAAGTTGAACGATAAAGCCATCTATATCAGCATCCTCATTGAGGTCGGAAACAATTTTCAACAATTCTTCTTCAGTTGTGGTTTCTGGTCTCCTGATCAATGTAGAAGAAAATCCGACCTGCTCACAAGACCTGACCTTATTTCCGACATACGCTTCACTCGCAGGATTATTACCAACAAGTACTGCTGCCAAATGAGGCGGACGATCTCCTTTTGCTATGATTTGATCCACTTCAATCCGGATCTCATTCTTGATCGTCGTCGAAAGTGCTTTTCCATCCAAAACAACCATGGTGTTCCTTTTTTCCCAAAGGTAACTTTTGGATAGATTCCGACGGAATTCCTGATAGGTTAGTTCGTTTGAACAAGGATATAGACCAGAATCATCAATGCACTGTATCCAATAACCAATCTGGTAGGCACATAAGAGGATGGAGCCAAATTATACGTCCTATGAATGAAGTACATATTTGCCAATTTCTCGAATGTATAGGCGATGACTGTTGCCCAGGCAACACCGGCAATACCCCAGTATTGGACAAAGATTAAACTGAGTATGATATTCACCAATAGTTCTAAAAGGCCGATGGTCAATATTGCAGTCGTATGTCGTTTGGCAGTTAAGAGCGGGCTAGTCATGATCACTCGACTGATAAGGATCATCAGATAGATATTGAAGATGTGTGCGCTGCCGGCAAAATCGGAACTAAAGATTTTGGTAAACCACCAATGACTTGTCGCAATACACACCAGAGTTATGGGGAACAGAATATGGCACAGTCTGGTTACCCGTATCTTTAAATCAATCAATCCAGCAGACCAATTTGTTGCAAGTAACGCTATTGCTGCAGTGCCGACCCCGGAAGCCAATGCAAGTGAGAATGGAAGTTCGCGAGCACCATATCGAAAAATGGCAAATACTCTTGCATCGTGATAATGGTGATTGATGATCCAGCCATCAACAATAACTGTGGCTCCTCCAGCCATTGCATAGCCGATAAGTGGGATCGATAGCCTGCCCCATTCATTGAGAACGTGTAAAGATTTACCCAATAATAATTTAGGGCGAATGAGCAAAACCATCCACGCCATCCGAAGAGTCGCATAGAAAATCAAGCCCCATATGCCTGCTTGCAATGTACCAAACCACCATACAGGAAGGATCAGGGCAATGACCATCCCCAGAGAAGTATATAGAGTCCAGGCAAATAGCCCTTTTTTTTCTTCTCGGAGCAGATACACATGTTCGACCAGAGAGGATACCTGAGTCGGAATGAAGAATAAGGCAAAGAGATGCCACATATCAGGCCTGACGACGCTGCCTGTGAACAGTGCACTAAACGGACCTGCCAACAGCCAGGAAACGATTCCGAGCCCACCACCAATCAGAATCAGGAGCCCCCCTGCCACTTGTTCAATATGTTGCCGATCATCTTTTTGATCGCCTTTGGAGTAAGATGCTACAAATCCCTGAATGAGACCCTGCAACCAAAAGAATGTGAGAATATAACCGAGAAAGAGCAGTTGTTCATATTGCCCGATATCGTCCAAGTCCAAGCCGGATTTGGCAAGCAGAATGGCCACCAGTATCGAGCCAATCTGACGAGATATTTGGAATGTTTGGAATGACCGAGATATATCCCATTGGCCTTGCCAGAGTGGTACCCTCATCGTCCGAACATCATGTCACTTGATTTACTGTTGAGGCAGGACCCATATCCAGGAGTTGTTCCCTAAATAATATACCATCAGTTTCCAGAGCAGCCAGAATTGGTTCTGCAACCTGACGTTCAAATGGTACAGACAATTTAACTTGATCAAAAGCACCTTTCAGAAAGAGACGAGTTGCATGTGCCAAAGGCAATCCGACCAGATCCGCCATTGCAGTTTTGTCCATGTTTGTGCCTTCATGTTCAAGACTGGAACGAATCTCCATTGTCTTGTTACCATTAAGGTATTGTATCCGGTGTTCCATAACGACCAAATCACGATCATCAGGATCCAGTTTCCATCTTTGAGTCAGTAGATTTTGGAGGTAATCTGCTGGTGTCAACCCAACTTCACCGATCAACTCGTCAGAGAAGAGACCGAGCCACTCCAACTGATTCAATACAGTATCCGTTTCGGGAATATTCAGAAAAGCAGCGCATAATGCTCGTAAGGATTTCGAGGCATCCTGAGGAAGAAATCCAGCTACAAACTTCGCCCAGGTGATAGGCATATCAATACCCAGAGGAGTTTGACTATCCGTAAGTCCTAACTTTATAACGGCATCCCACGCTTTGCTAAATCCTCTGATCCGTACTGTACCCCTCATGATAGAAGCTAATCCAGTCAACCCATAAAGTGAGCTATACTTTAGTGAATCACGATTTGCATAGACTTCATACCGGTCTTTCCCACCAATAGCAATTGGACGTGCTGAACTAAACAAACGGTTGTAGGGTACTAAATGCAATGCCCCTTCATGTCGATATTGACTCGTTCCCTGACCTGCAAGGATGATGTTTCGTGGATTCCAAGTGATTTTGTAATGCCATGGATTATTGTCACAAGATTCCGCTATAAGCCCTCCGGCATATGAGTGGAATGAAGTGATAGTATGCCCAGCTTCCTTGATCTGGCGGATAAGCCGCAATGCAGACATATGGTCTAGTCCTGGATCCAATCCCAATTCACCCATGAAAAACAGCCCCTTCTTCTTTGCCTTGGAGGCCAATTCTTTCATCTCACTATTTACATAGGAGGCAGTGATAAGATGTTTTCCAAATTGCAAGCAATCTTCCGCAACCAGAGCATGCAATGTCCAGGGTAGCATGGAAATAATGAAATCGTGCCGGTTGATCAACAAAGAACGCTCTATGTCTGATTGGATATTGACTGTAACACCATTTAAAGCCGGATATCCACTAATCTTTTGATGCACAAGCTCAGCCGAGGCATCTGCAATAGTCACTTCCCAACTATTGGCAACTGCATGATTACCTAAAAACCAGATCAGGGTAGTAGCAGATCGGCCAGCGCCTATAACAAGGATTTTTTTCATATGTATTGCGAACTAAGGGCCAAATTTATCGTAAAATATTGTGCACCTTCACAACGGAAGGCTGTTTGCATATGAAAAGACTTGAAATTCAATACCAGGAATTCGCAAAAATCCAGGAACTAAATCAGTTAGATGAGCTGCTTATCCTTGCTGCAAAGGCAGCTCTTGAAGGGAGCTATTCACCTTATTCCAATTTTCAAGTTGGAGCTGCTGCTCGATTGTCCAACGGCTCCATTGTTACTGGTTTTAATATTGAAAATGCATCCTATCCTGTTTGTTTGTGTGCTGAACAGACGACGATTTCTGCAGTAAAGACGCAGTATCCGAATGAGGTGATAGAGTCTTTAGCCATTACGGTTAAAAGTGCCCATTCAACTGTTAATCAACCAGCCACGCCATGTGGTAAGTGTCGTCAATTGCTGTCTGAACAGGAACGATTGAACGGTTCACCTATTCGGCTGATTTTGAATGGTGAAATTGGTCCTGTTTGGGTATTCAAAAGCGTCAATGACTTGCTCCCGTTCTCATTTACTGGTGAATGGTTATAGGCTCAATATGTGTTGCCGAGCACGTTCCAGATCTTCTGGCGTATCGATACCAATTGAATGATACGAAGTAACACCTACTGAGATTGGATATCCGGCTGACAACCAGCGGAGCTGTTCGAGTTGCTCCATTGATTCCAAATCTGCAACAGGTAATTTTGCAATAGCCAGTAAGGTTTTCCGCTGGAATCCATAGAGTCCGATATGCGTGAGATATTGATGACGATGAGACCAGCCTGTCAATTCATGGTCACGCTGAAATGGAATCAGCGCCCTGCTGAAATACAGCCCTCTTCCTGAATGATCACAGACCACCTTTACTACGTTTGGGGACTGCAAACGTGATATATCTGATTCATAATTGGCAAGTGTTGCTATCGGACGATCAGGAAATTCGATAAGTAAATCTGCTACATGCTTTATCGCTTGTGGGTCGATGAATGGTTCATCTCCCTGAATGTTAATGACAAATTCTTCGTTTGCAGATATCGCTACAGCTGCACAACGATCCGTGCCACTGGGCAATTCTGGATCTGTCATGACAACATTGGCACCAGCTTTTTCGCAAACCGATAGGATCCTGTCATCGTCAGTTGCAATAACCACCTTGGAGAGGCCTGCTTTCATGCACTGATCCCAAACTCGAAGAACCAATGGACGTCCATTCAAATCAGCCAAAGCTTTACCAGGGAACCTGCTTGACCCCCATCTGGCAGGGATTATACCCAGAATCTCCAGGTTTTGTGGTGTATACATCAAACAAAAGTACATGACAGTAGCGGGGCTTTACTAATTTTGCAACAAGAATGATCCATCCCATGACCATACGAAGGTTTGTCCTTCTCATTTTTTCACTGCTACCAGTGCTGCTAATCGCCCAAACAGGTGATCGTGATAACTATCTTACGTTTCGCGATACAGTAGATGTGCAGATTGAAAAATCAAGATTGTATATCCAGCACCACATGGCACCTGGGCAAACATTGTTTGGATTATCTCGATTTTATGGTTTGGAATTAGATGAGTTGTTGTATTACAATCCAGCATTCAAGACAACCGGCCCTCAGATCGGAGATACATTGTCTATTCCGATTCCAAGGAAGTCAATCCTTTCCTATTGGTATCCAGGCTACAAACGATGGAAGGGTGCGCCTTTAATGTACACAGTCAGAAAAGGTGAAACTCTTTTCCAAATAAGCAGAAGACATTTTAATTTGCCGCTGGATAGTTTGGTGGAATATAACAAGCTGAAAGATACTGATGTCCAACCAGGTACCAGGTTATTTGTAGGTTGGCTCAGCACAAAAGGTGTTGCTGATAGTGTACGCACGTTTTTTGGCCATCCATTGTGGGAGGAGAGTTATCGTTTGCGCACTCGTTATTTGCGATTGCGCAAAGTTGCAAATGAACTGGAAGAACAAGGATTTGCAAGTCGAATCTATTCAGATATGTCAGTAGAAGATCTTGTTGTTTTACATGATCGGGCTGAAATCAATGAAATTCTTGCTCTAAAAAACCCCTTGAACAATAGGATCGTGTTCGCCAGGGTTATTGGCCGGATACCACCAGGCACCTATCCTCCTGGAACAGTACTGGTTGCCAGTGAACCCGTTGTCAAATTATTAGCTGTGAAAGATCAGCGTTTTTTTGTTCGTGTAAAATATCTCATTCGATGAAGTACCACCAGAACATTCTGGAAACCATTGGAAATACGCCAATGGTTAGAGTCCAAAAAATAACTGCTGACTTTCCCTGTCCCGTTTTGATCAAAATGGAAACGTTCAACCCTGGGCATTCCATCAAAGACAGAATGGCTTTAAAAATGTTGCTGGATGCAGAGGCAAACGGAAAACTCAAACCTGGTGGGACGATCATTGAGTGCACTTCCGGGAATACGGGTATGGGCCTTGCATTAGCAGGGGTTGTGCGTGGTTACCGATGCATTTTTACGACCAACGATAAGCAATCCAAAGAGAAAGTGGATATGCTCAAGGCCCTTGGTGCAGAAGTAATTGTTTGCCCCACAAGTGTGGGACCTGACGATCCGAGATCCTATTATTCCGTAGCAGAGCGGCTGAGCAAGGAAATCCCAAATTCATACTGGTTTAACCAATATGATAACCTGTCCAATCGACAGGCACATTATGAATCCACAGGACCTGAGATTTGGGATCAGACGGATGGTCGAATTACGCATTTAGTCGTTGGGGTTGGAACAGGAGGCACAATCTCCGGGACATCAAAATACCTCAAAGAGCAAAACCCGAAAATTCAGGTTTGGGGTATAGACACCTTTGGTTCCGTTTTCAAAAAATATCACGAGACTGGCGAATTTGATGAAAAAGAAATTTATCCCTACATCACAGAAGGGATTGGAGAAGATATTTTACCCAAAAATGTCGAGTTCAATCTGATTGATCTTTTCGAAAAAGTATCGGATAAGGACGGCGCGTTGATGGCACGCCGTTTGGCTCGTGAAGAAGGTATGCTTCTCGGATATTCAGCTGGAAGTGCGATGGCTGGACTTCTGCAGTTAAAGGAACGCTTGACCCAAGACGACGTTGTCGTTGTTATTATCCATGATCATGGGAGTCGTTATGTCGGCAAAATCTATAATGATGATTGGATGCGGGAACGAGGATTTTTGGAAGATGACATTACAGTCAGTGACCTGATCCGGAATAAGACGGATAAGAAGTTTTATTCTGTAGATAGTACGTCAAATCTTCGTACAGCTTTTGAGTTGATGAAGGAGCATGATTTGTCTCAATTGCCGGTTACAAGCGGAACAGAAGTCGTTGGTTCTATATCAGAAACACAGGTACTTCACTTACTCCTTGAGAATCCACTAGCTCATATTGAACGAAAGATTCAAGAAGTAATGGATGATGCCTTCCCGTGGGTGGAAGAAACGACACCAGTACGACACCTGAGCCGACTGATTGATAAAAAAGTGCCTGCAGTTTTGTGTAAGGATAAAGCGGGTTTGAACCATATCTTGACTCAGTACGACTTGATACAGTCGTTATAAAATATATCGAACGGGTTATAAACCTATATTCTTTAATTGTCAATAACCTGACCATCAACCATTTCAAGTCGGCGGTCACAAATTGCTGCCAATTCCTTACTGTGGGTGGCGATAAGGAAGGTATGCTTGAAGTCATTTCGCAATTGCCGAAACAGCTCGTGCATTTCCTCAGAATTTTGTGAATCCAGGTTGCCGGTTGGTTCATCAGCAAGTATCACTTTCGGCTGATTGAGCAATGCTCTGGCAACTGCAACACGCTGCTGTTCACCACCTGACAACTGTCCAGGTTTGTGTTGTAATCGTTCAGATAAACCCAAATAAGCCAACAATTCTCTTCCCCGCTTCGTGCAATCAGCAACAGATTGACCCTGGATCAAACCTGGCATTATCGTATTTTCCAATGCCGTAAATTCGGGTAAAAGATGATGAAATTGAAAAATGAAACCGATGTGTTGATTTCGAAATCGGCTCAGTTCGGCACCTTTCAATGCAGTAACATTGATTCCATCAAGGAACACAGTACCCGCATCAGGATTA
>JAHEAU010000158.1:2893-8399 GCA_024642625.1 Lewinellaceae bacterium | reverse complement strand
CCAAACCAAGTACGCCCAAAATACTTCTTGTCACTTCTCTCGCTACAGTCCGACCGATCTGACGAGTAGTTGCATGATTGAAAAAATCCTCCAGGAATCCTTTTTCCTTTCGCCCACTTCGACGTGCAATCTCGCGGACTTGATCCGCATGTTCCACTGTTCTGGCAGTTTGCATCTTCCCCTGTAGAATCTCATGTGCACTTTCCCGGTTAAGCGTTCGATTATACTTCTGGATGAGCACGGAATGCCGATTGATCTCATCAATTTCCTCAGATGAAAGTATATCCATTCTCGATTGTGGAGCACGTAACATTGTGTGGACCAACGGAGTAGGAATCCCCTTTTCATTTAATGCCGAAATAAATGCTTCTCCGATCCCCATTTCAGTCAATAGCTGTTCCGTATCGTAATGAGCAGTGATGGGATAATTTTCAGCAGCAAGTTTGATCGCGCGTCGATCTCTAGCAGTAAACGCTCGCAGAGCATGCTGAACCTTCAATCCCAATTGGCTTAGAACAGCTTCAGGGATATCTGTCGGATTCTGAGTGACGAAGAAAATCCCGACACCTTTTGACCGAATTAGCTTGATGATCGTTTCAATCTGGTCATTCAATGCCTTACTTGCTTCATCAAAGATCAAATGGGCTTCATCAATGAACATGACCAATTTGGGCACAGCAGCATCACCTTCCTCGGGGAAAGTCGAATAGATTTCTGCAAGCAACTGCAACATGAACGTGCTAAAGAACTTGGGGCGATCCTGGATATCAGTCAATCGAACAATTGAGATCAAACCCTTCCCTTCCTTGTTTAAACGGAGAAGATCTGTTACTTCAAAGGAGGGTTCCCCGAAAAAACATGCTGCATCCTGCTGTTCAAGCTCGACAATCTTTCGCATGATTGCACCAACAGAAGATGTCGAAACCAAACCATAAGTTTCTTGCAATGCTTCCTTTCCGTCATTGATCAGATAAAGCATCACTTCTTTGACATCTTCCAGATCGAGCAAGGGGAGGTCCTGGTCTTCACAATACTTGAAGATGACAGCCATGATCCCTGTTTGCGTGTCATTCAATCCAAGAATTTTGGCAAAAAGGACCGGTCCAAATTCTGCCACAGTCGCACGTAATCTGACTCCCTTTTCCTGAGACAACGATAGGAATTCAACAGGACTTGATCCAGCTTGAAAAGGCAATCCGATTTGGGCATGTCGTTCGTCAATTTTGGGATTTCCTGCACTGGGTGCAGCGATCCCACTCAAGTCACCTTTGACATCCATCAACAATACAGGCACAGAATATGCCGACAATTGTTCGGCTAAAACCTGCAGCGTTTTGGTTTTCCCCGTACCTGTTGCTCCGCTTATTAACCCATGTCGGTTCAGGGTCTTCAAAGGAATCCGAACAAATAAATCCGCAAGTGTTTCTCCATGAATCATGGCTCCGCCGACTATTATAGAATCACCTTTAAATGTATATCCACTGGATATTTCCTGAATAAATTGTTCTTGATTACTCATACCGTCCAACGTTAGTTAGCTCACTGATTGAATGGTTTTCATCCAGTACCCGATCATCAGGATCATTGAAACGATTGCAATTATCCAGATCAGCATACGGATTTTCCCGGACCCTGAAACCTGATTGTGATTGGTTCGAAATTTTGCCATAAGTACAAACATACTGGATTGCAGTGGAACCCGCCGCGCTTGGTATCTTTGAACTTATGCGTGTTCTCTTCCTCTTCATCTGTCTGGTCATTCTTTCTCTCGAGGCCCATTGTCAACTTGGGATTCCGAAGGCTGCCGACCCTGCCAGTTTCGGACTTGGAGGTATACTTCAAATCGACGGATCGCGTTATCAACCACTCGGCAATCCTGCTGTTTTGGGAGATCTCAAGCGGGCCGAAATCGGAGCATACATTATTCAACCTTTTGGATTGAATGATCTGGCTATCTCATATGCACATGGAGCACTTCATGCCGGAACTGGTGGATTCGGCGCTGGCATTGGATATTCTGGAGTAGATGGATACAGAGCCGTATCCATGCATCTCGGATTTGGACACAAACTCTGGAAACGATTGATGATTGGTGTCGGTCTGGATGGGTATTATCTCGATCTGGCAGATTACGGCAACACATCATCGATTGGATTGACTGCCGGTTTGGTATTTCCATTTTTTCCCGGACTCAACTTGGGCGTGCTCTTGCGCTATCCTGCATCATTGTCATTAGAAGGAAAGGAAAATTTACCTGTGAACTATCAGGCGACACTCAGTTATTCTGTATCAGCATCGGTTCAATTATCTACTGAATGGGTTCAGGAACCAGGTTTTGCCAGCGACATTCGAGTCGGTCTGGCATATTCTCCCCTCCCTCAGTTGCCGATACGAATTGGTTACCAATCTCTTTCCAACTCGATCACTGCAGGATTGGGTTATCAGTGGAATGACATTTGGACAGTAGATGTCGCCGCTGGTCATCATCCCTATCTTGGCTTTACGCCCACTGCTGGATTTCGATACAAGTTTGCTTCAAAATGAGCCAAAAAATAGCGTTGGCATCGGCGACAGCAATGGAGCTGCAACCATTACTTTCAAGACTTGGATTACCCCTATCATGTTTGACCAACTGGCATGAACTCGATGGCCGATTCTTCAAAGCGCTGGTTACTGGTGCTGGCGTACCCATGACATCCTATCAGTTAGGACGATTTCTTGCAACTGAACCGCCTGCACTTTTAATTCATATCGGGATAGCAGGCTGCCAAAGAGACAGGTTTCCAATTGGCACATCCGTACGCGTTATCGAGGACCAATTTGCTGATATTGGTGCCGAAACACAGGATGGAAACTTTCTGGATATGTTTGATCTGAACTTGTGGTCAATCGATCAACCACCTTGGTCAGGAAAACTCATGCGCCCGAATGAAGACATCTGGTCGAATTCCAATCTTCCAACGGCGCGAGGAATCACCGTGAATCTAATCCCTGGTACTGAAACGGCTGTCAGGCAAATGGAAAACAGGCTTGACTTTGATATTGAATCGATGGAGGGCGCCGCTGTTTTCCATGCTGCTTTGGAGGCCAAAGTACCCGTCGTGTGTTTTCGCGGCATATCGAATGTGATTGAAGCGAGAAATCGTGAATCCTGGGATATTCCCGGAGCACTTGTCAGTATTTGTGAAACTGTCGCAAAGCTTATCCGCGAACTGGATGAGCGACCCTTATTCGAGCAATTATTGTCTTAATAAAGTGCTAATTCTACTTCCATTGCCTTACTTTTGCAACTCTTCGCTATCAAATTCTGTTCAGCTTCAAAATATAACGTAATGGCATTCGAATTCACCGATACAAATTTTAAGGAAAAGGCTCTAGAGAGCGGCGTCTCAGTTGTTGATTTTTGGGCCGAATGGTGCGGTCCTTGCAGAATGATTGGACCAATCATTGAGGAATTAGCAACAGACTACTCTGACAAGGTCACTGTAGGCAAATTGAATGTTGATCATAACCCGGAAGTGTCAATGAAATACGGCATACGGAGTATTCCGACCATTCTGATCTTCAAGAATGGGGAACCTGTTGAAAAGATTGTTGGTGTCACAACCAAGCAAAATCTGACAACCATGATTGAGGCTCAATTGGTTTAATGATCCTGAACAATAAAAAAAGACCCGATCATGTATTCATGGTCGGGTCTTTTCATTTTCTGATCCTCCTGTAGGCAATTGGTCTTGCTCTTTTCCAATCTTTTTCACTATTCTTCCGTTTCAATAGTCAGTTACGTATAGCCTATGTCGATTTTCGAAAAAGACCGGATCCAACAGCACATGAACCTGGAACTTCTAGCCAACCAGGTTGTAGAGGGATTCATTATTGGCCTGCACAAAAGTCCTTTCCATGGCTTTTCAGTTGAATTCGCAGAACATCGGATATACAATCCAGGCGAAAGCACCCGAAACATCGACTGGAAAGTCTTTGCCCGGACGGACAGGCTATATACGAAGCGATTTGAAGAAGAAACTAATCTCCGCTGTCAGATTGTTGTAGATCGGTCTTCCTCCATGTTTTTCCCTTACGAGAAAACACCTGATCCATTAAAACCTGGTAATAAATTCATCTTCTCTGCCCTTGCCAGTTCAGCCTTAATGCTTTTGTTGCGGAAACAACGTGATGCTTTTGGGTTAACCTTGTTTGACAAGTCTATTACTGTTCAAACTCAGGTCAAATCAAGCACATCCCATTATAAACAACTGGTTGCACATCTGGATCAGGCATATCAGGAGAATCCAATCAATCGCGAGACGAGTGCCGCCGAGACATTGCATCATCTGGCAGAAAAGATTCACAGACGATCATTGGTCATCCTGTTCAGTGATATGTTTGAGCGAATGGAGGACGAGCATGAATTGTTTCAGGCATTGAGACACTTGAAGCATAATAAACACGAGGTGATCCTCTTTCACACAGTTGACAAGGCAAAGGAAATCCAATTCGACTTCCCGGATAGACCTTACGAGTTTATTGATATCGAAACCGGAGAATCAGTCAAAGTTCAATCTTCGCAAGTCAAAGAAGAATATACGCGACAGATGGGAGCCTATATTCAGCATTTACGAGACCGATGCCTCCAATATCACATCGAATTTGTAGATGCTGATATCCATCAAGGATACAGGCAAATTCTCTTGCCTTACCTTGTCAAACGAACAAAAATGTACGCCTAGCACATGGCCATTCGTATTCAGGATTTGAACGCCAATCCGCCAGAGGATTCCGAAAAGAAGGATATTCAGTCGAAGACTAAAAAGCTGATCAAACAGATCGGAGAGCTCCAACACCGCATGTATGCCGAAGGAAAGCATTCACTTCTAATCGTACTACAAGGTGTTGATGGCTCAGGAAAGGATGGAACAGCAAGAAGGGTTTTAAGTAAAACTAGTGCTGCAGGTGTTGATGTTTATAGTTTCAAAAAGCCTACTCAAGAGGAGTTTGCTCACGACTTTTTGTGGCGCATCCATCGTCAAACACCCCGAAAAGGTTATATCCAGGTATTCAATCGCTCTCACTATGAAGATATTCTGATTCAGAGGGTCCATCGCTGGATTGATGAGGACCATGTTGACAAGCGATTCGTTGCCATTAATGCGTTTGAGGATTTACTTCAATTTGACAATGGCACAGTCATTCTGAAGTTTTATTTACATCTGGACAAAGAACGGCAACGGGAAAAACTACAGGAACGATTGGATAATCCGAAAAAACAATGGAAGCATAATCCGGCAGACTGGGATGAACATGAGCGCTGGGATCAGTACATGACTTGCTATGAGGATATACTGAACCGGAGTAATCTTCCGTGGTATGTTGTGCCTGCAAATAAAGAGTGGTACAGAAACTATTTTGTAGCCAAGAAGGTGTATGATGCACTCGCTGGCTTGGACCCAAAATTACCTGGATTGGCAGAGAAATGATCACACTAGAAAAGGTAAGAGTCGACAAATGG
>JAHEAU010000158.1:0-2883 GCA_024642625.1 Lewinellaceae bacterium | reverse complement strand
CTTTTTCAAGAGCCGGTCTCAGGCTACAGATGCATGCCGTGAAGGGAAAGTTGAGATTGGAGAGCAAGCTGTCAAACCTTCCCAACCAGTCATTGTCGGTGATCGGATCACTGTAAAGAAAAACGGGATTTTCTATGACTTGGAAGTAGTCAAACTCATTGAAAAAAGAGTCGGGGCACCAATCGCTATAACATGTGTTATCGATCACACCCCCGATGAAGAGCTCCACAAATTTGAATCCTGGTATATCGCTAGGTCCGGACGGAGCGAATTCCGCGAAAAAGGGACTGGTCGACCAACCAAACGCGATCGACGAGATATAGATAGATTGAAAGAGGGCGAAGATTAGCGTTGAAACTTTGGAGCGACTACTTTTTCGCGTGTTTCCGAATCATAGAGATAAAACCCTTCTCCAGATTTTACACCCAATTTTCCTGCTGCGACCATATTGGTTAATAGTGCGCATGGCGCATATTTGGGTCGACCAAACCCGTCATGCAAAACGTTTAGAATGGATAGACAAACGTCAAGTCCAATAAAATCTGCCAATTGCAATGGGCCCATTGGATGAGCCATACCCAGTTTCATCACCTGGTCGATCTCCTCTACTCCACCAACCCCTTCAAATAGAGATTCGATTGCTTCGTTGATCATAGGCATCAATATCCTGTTTGCGATAAACCCTGGATAATCATTCACTTCAACAGGAATCTTATCCAATTTTGTAGATAGCTCCATCACCGAAGAACAGACGTCTTCTGATGTCGCATACCCGCGAATGACTTCTACGAGTTTCATGACAGGCACAGGATTCATGAAATGCATGCCAATCACTTTATCTGGCCGTTTTGTGGCTGCAGCGATCCAGGTAATGGAAATGGACGATGTATTCGTAGCCAGAATAGCATGAGTTGGAGCATGGGTATCCATGCCCTGGAAAATCTTTCGTTTCAACTCCGGGTTTTCGGTTGCTGCTTCAACGATCAGATCCCTGTCAGCTACACCCAGATTGAGATCTGTTTGAGTAGAAATTCTGGACAATGTTTCATTTTTGACGGCATCTTCAAGTTTGCCTTTGGCGACCATTCTGTCCAGGTTCTTGCTAATGGTAGCCGTTGCCTTATCCAGGGCATCTTGTGAGATATCGATCAGATTTACTTCAAATCCATTCATGGCAAATACATGAGCTATTCCATTTCCCATTGTTCCTGCTCCGACGACGGCTATCTTTTTCATACTGCGCTTATTTTCGGCGACAAAGGTATTGAATAAGGATTTGTCAGATGCCATCACTTCTGGACTCGGTGTTGAATGGAATTGTACATTTCGATTCCAGGGTGTGGACCTCATGTCCTACATTTGTTACTGTCGTTATACAAGACAATTATGATCGTTGTCACAGATAGTGGGTCTACAAAAGCAGATTGGGTCTTTGCCACACCTAAAGGCACGCACTCCTTAGTCCAAACCATGGGCTTAAATCCCTTCTTTCATTCAGCGGATGTGATTGAACGGGTGCTGGGAGATGAACTTGTTCCTCATGCTGATTTGGCAATGGTTGATGCTGTTTATTTTTATGGTTCTGGCTGTTCAGATGCCAAGCGGGTAGGCATCATGACTGATGGCCTCCAGCGTGTTTTCCCTAAGGCCTATATTCAGGTAGATCATGATCTGCTGGCTGCAGCACGTGCAACGTGCGGACACGAACAGGGCATTGCCTGTATTCTGGGCACGGGGTCGAATTCCTGTCTCTTCGATGGAATCCACATACTGGACAATATTACAAGTCTGGGTTATTTGGTCGGCGACGAAGGCAGCGGATCACATTTGGGCAAGTACCTGATTCGGGGATATTTTTATAGAGAGATGCCCTCACATATCGCTTCAAAATTTTGTATTGAGTTTGCATCGGACAAATCTGCTGTGCTTGATCAGATATATGGAACTTCTCCGAATGTGTACCTCGCTTCATTAGCGACATTTGTGCATCAGCATTTGGAGGAGCCATATATCCGCGATTTGGCCATGACGAGTTTCAGGACATTCATTCAACGACATATTCTAAAATATCCCAATCACCAGGAATTACCGGTACACTTCATTGGGTCTATAGCCTATCATTTTGGTGATCTGTTGCATGATATCTTGAAGGAATTTCAATTATCACCGGGTATTATCTTACGGAAGCCAATTGACCGATTGGTGGCTTACCATCAAGAACAAGCTGGTGAGCCCCTTCAATAAATGAATCTGATAATGGAATCATCCATCAAACGAATAGCTGTATTTTCTTCCGGTGGTGATGCACCAGGTATGAACGCAGCCATTCGCGCTGTCGTCCGCACAGCCACATATAATGACCTTCATATTTATGGGATTTACCGAGGATACGAAGGCATGATCCAGGGTGAGATTGAACGGTTGGAAACGCAACATGTCGCGAATATTATCCATCGAGGTGGTACCATCCTCAAAACGGCAAGGAGTGAAGCTTTTCATACACATGAAGGACGAAGACGTGCATATGATAGTCTTCTTGCTCAGGATATCGACGCCTGTATTGCTATAGGGGGTAATGGCACGTTTGCTGGAGCCGATATTTTTTTCCAGGAATTCGGGGTTCCGTTCATTGGTATTCCTGGAACCATCGATAATGACCTTTACGGCACCGATTTTACCATCGGATTTGATACCGCCGTCAATACTGCTGTTGAGGCCGTTGATCGAATTCGAGACACCGCAGATAGTCACAATCGGTTATTTTTCATTGAAGTAATGGGGCGACATTCCGGATACATTGCTTTATATACGGGCATTGGAAGTGGGGCTGGAACTGTATTACTTCCGGAACGAAATACGACTATCCAGGAAGTTATTCAGCAA
>JAHEAU010000157.1:2517-8411 GCA_024642625.1 Lewinellaceae bacterium | reverse complement strand
CCTCCAGTCGAAGCACGTTTCGAATATCATGCTGAAGAGAGGTTGCAACCACTTCGACAGCGGAATAAGCCCGGTCAATCGTCCGGTCAGTCAATACTGTTTGCGGAGAACTGCCGAACATATCACTCAGTCCGAGGTCCATCGGTTTGGTACCAGTGGTGGCCGATTGAAAGGTGAATCGCATATCTCCAGTCACATCACCCACTTCGTACATCGGTGCACGTTCGCGTTCGGCAATGCGCTTCAACGTATCTATGTTTTCAGGGTTGATGACAAGACCCATCCGTTCCTGGGATTCATTGCCGATAATTTCTTTGGCCGACAAGGTGGGATCACCGACTGGCAATTTATCCAGGTTGATCTTTCCGCCTGTGGCCTCTACCAATTCCGACAAGCAGTTCAGGTGGCCGCCTGCGCCATGGTCATGTATGGAAACAATGAAGTTTTCCGCGCTCTCAACCATCCCGCGCACAGCATTGGATACACGCTTTTGCATCTCCGGATTGGACCGCTGGACCGCATTCAATTCGATGAGGGATTGAAACTCACCAGTGTCTGCAGATGACACAGCCGCGCCACCCATCCCGATCCGGTAATTGTCGCCACCCATCACCACGATCTTGTCGCCAGCAACAGGATCCCCTTTCAGTGCTTGTTCCGCTTTGCCATAACCGATACCGCCGGCCAGCATGATCACCTTGTCAAATCCCAGTTGGCGGCCGTGCTCTTCATGTTCGAACGTGAGGACAGAACCGGCAATGAGCGGCTGCCCAAACTTGTTGCCAAAATCCGACGCTCCATTTGAGGCCTTGATCAGAATATCCAGCGGTGTCTGGTACAGCCAGGGACGAGCTTTCATACCACTCTCCCAATGACGTTCGCTATCAGCCAAACGGGAATATGCCGTCATATAGACCGCCGTACCTGCCAGTGGAATGGAGCCGCGTCCTCCTGCCATCCGGTCACGGATCTCCCCACCCGATCCTGTCGCCGCCCCATTAAATGGTTCGACCGTCGTTGGGAAATTGTGTGTTTCTGCTTTGATGGACAGCACAGAATCGAAGGTTTTCCGCTCATACAGCTCCGGCACATCCGGTCGCGCTGGTGCAAACTGGGTCAGTTTCGGCCCCTTGATAAAGGCTACATTGTCCTTGTAGGCCGAGACGATCTCGTTGGGATATTCCTTCGAGGTTTTCTTGATTAGCTGAAAAAGTGAAGTTGGTTTTTCCTCCCCGTCAATGACAAAGGTGCCATTGAAGATCTTGTGTCGGCAGTGCTCGCTATTGACCTGGGAAAATCCAAACACTTCGGAATCGGTCAATTTGCGACCGATGCGAATGGCCACTTCATTGAGATAATCGACTTCCTCCTTATTCAATGCAAGGCCTTCCTGTTCATTAAATCCGGCGATATCCGCGATCTCCAGAACAGGCACCGGCTTGGTGTGAATGTCAAATAGTTCCTGGGTGAGGGTCTGGAATTTTTGAGTCAGCATGGGATCAAAGCCATCCCCATCCTGGAAGAAATGGTATTCCTCCAGGCGTTGAATGCCTTCAATGGCCATATTCTGGGAAATCTCTACGGCATTTGTACTCCAGGGACTAATCATGGTTGCTCGGGGTCCGACAAACGGTCCAGAAATGACAGGTGTATCCAGGAGAGGGGCCTCCCCAAACAACCAGGTCAGTTTCTCCGAGGCTTCCGGCGTGAGGGCCTGGCGGGTCTGCACTGCATAGATCTTGAGAGTGGGGTTGCCAAAGAAATAGACCATAGCGGCAGTTTTGTCCAGAAAAAATGAAGGCGTAAAGGTACTATTTGAGAATGGGTAGAGGGGGTCATTCAGGCATCGAATTTTCACTTTACCTGCAATTGATTGGCAGCCGCCCATTGATCAGTGAAAGTGTCTTGGACGCTCAAGTCGATCCTACAATAAGCACACGAATACGAACGACAGAGCGTTACCGTTCTGTTACCATAGCGTTAATGGCCATTCTTGTCTGATCGAAGATTCGCATCTTCAACCACCTGTTCAATCCAACACACCATGAAACGACTCTACTTCCTGGCAGTACTTCTGCTCGTATCACAAGCCATGTACAGCCAGTCGAAGAGTCTCGACATATCGGGGACGATAGCTGATACACTTGGCGAACCACTGCCATTATCTACGGTGTTGCTTCTTGATCCAGTGGATACAACACTAATCAGCTATACACGAGCAGATGAAAAAGGCCGCTTCGAGCTCAAGAATCAAAAACGCAAAGCTGCTCTTCTTAAAATCAGTTATGTCGGATTCATGCCCAGAATTATCAACATAAATCCAGAAGCAACAGGTGATATTGATATCGGAGAAATCCGATTGGAAGAAATTGCGAAAGACCTTTTTGAGATCGTTGTGAAGGCGGCCAAGGCCCCTATGTCCATCCGGGGAGATACTATCGAATATGATGCGAGTAAATTCAAAGTTGCACCCGGATCATCTGTTGAAGATTTATTGCGCCGACTACCGGGTATTGAAGTTGGACAAGATGGGTCAATTTCGTCGGAAGGCCAATCCGTAACAAAAGTCACTGTCGATGGAAAACGATTTTTTGGCAATGATCCAAAGACAGCAACAAAGAATCTTCCTGCAGAAGGAATCAAAAAAGTACAAGTCTTTGATGAGGCTTCCGAAGAAGAAAAATTGACAGGCGCTTCCTCCACGCCCCCTGAAAAAACAATGAACCTCGAATTAAAAGAGGAATTTAAAAAGGGAGGATTTGGAAAAATTATCGCCGGAGCAGGCACAGAAGAGAGAGCCGAATTAAAAGGCAACTACAATAAATTCAATGATAAAGAACAATTCTCCATTATCGGTATCGGCAACAATACTGGCCGAAATGGATTGAGTTGGGATGACTACCAGGATTTTCGTGGCAGTCAATCATTTAACTGGGATGACGATGGCGATTTTGGTTTTGGATCCGGCAGCAACTACATTATACGCTATGGTGGTGATGACGAAGATGATGCTATTGGAGATATTGAGAATAGTTTTTTTGGCGATCAATCGTCCGGATTCCCGCGCAATATTCAAGGAGGTCTGAACTATACGTACGCAGAAAAAAAGACCGATCTCAATGCGGTTTATTTTTTTGACAGGACCCAACTCCAGGCAGATGCCACCCGAAATCAACAAAATTTCCTACCGGATGCCACCTACTCAAACGAGGCCATTAGCTCGCAGAATAATACCAATATGGGGCACCGGATCCAGTTCAGGTTGGAGCAAAAAATCGATTCCCTGAATACACTTGTATTCAATGCGAACGGCGTGCTGAACAACCGGGATAATCTGAATGACGGGACATACAGATACTACCGATCAGACAAAACATTGTCCAACTTTACCCAATACAACAACCAGATCAACCAAGATGCACGCTTTCTGACCGGAAGCCTGATCTACCGGAAGAAATTCAAGAAAAAAGGTAGAAGCCTGGGATGGAGCGGGGCCTACTTTTTAAATGATTCAGATCAGACTGGCACCCAATCCAGTACGAATGAATTTTATGATGCGAATGGTCTCCTCGATTCTACTTCACTTATTCAACAGCAGGTAGATGCCCGGGGATTGCGACAGCAAGTAAAGTCGAGTGCCATGTATACTGAGCCAATCGGCAAGCGATTTTATTGGCAAACCTTTTACAACTACAATCTCAGACTGGAAAGTGTCGACCGTGATGTCGCAGATATCATCCAGGACACCCCTGCCGCAAACGATTTTTTAAGTCGTTATTATGACAATCGGATCGACTTGCACCGTTTGGGAACCTCCATTCGATACTCCTATAAGGGAATAAATATTTCCGCTGGAATCGCTCGGCAGGAATTTCAATTACAAGGAGATTTTCGCAGTGGCCCTTCCGTCATGATCGATACCGTCATCAATCGAACATTTCCCAATTGGATCCCGAATGCAAACATGAGCTTTGATCTGAAACGAAACCGATACATGAATGGATCTTATTCTGTTTCGGCGAATGAACCTTCCATGCGCAATCTTCAACCCATCGTGGACAACAGCAATCCATTATTTATTCGTGAAGGAAACCCAGACCTGATCCCTCAGATCGATCACAATATCCGGATGATGTTCCGGCAGTTCAGTCCAGCCACGTTCACCAATCTCTTCACTTCAGTAAATTATACAATTATCGAAAATGCATTTGTCCAGAAGCAAACTGTTGATTCCCTTCTGGTCACCAATTCGCGAACAATAAACTATAAAGGCGGACAATCCTTGAGGTCATCCTTGAATTACGGATTCCCAATCGTTAAAAACAAGTTCACGATAAATGTCAATTACAGCTACAGTATCAACAAACGATTTGCCTTGGTCAATGATGTAGAAAACGAGACTTTTTCCAATGGACATTGGACCAATCTCCGGTTAAATGTGACCCCCAATGAGAAATTTACGTTGTACTTGAGCGGACGGTTTAATTTGACGGATACGAAGTACTCCATCAATAAAACCCAAAATCAAACACTATTCAACCAGACCTATAGTGTGGACCTGAATACGATGCTCGCATGGGGTGTCTATATAAATATCCATTTTGATTATGATATCTATCAAATTGACCGATTTGGATTCAACCAGGATGTCCCCATTCTGAGCGCATCGATGTACAAAGTGCTCTTTCCAAATAAACGGGGCGAAATCCGCCTTTCCGGATATGATTTACTCAACAGAAATTTGGGCGTCAATCAATATGCCTCTGCCAATGTGGTGAGTGAAACCAGGACAAGCACACTGGCCAGGTATTATATGCTCACTTTTACCTACAACTTGCAAGGCATAGAGACCAGTTTGAAAAAAAATCGTGGCTGGTGGTAACCCTGCGATAATATCTCCCTTTTCTATTAAACACCATACTGATGAAATTGTATAGATCCTTTTTCTTTCTGCTGTTGATTTTGGGCAGTTTACCCCTATCTGCCCAAAATACCGCTGGTGAGATCACCTATGAACGGACCTCCTATTGGGTCAAGATCATGGAAGAGCTACCTTATATGAGTCAGGCAGAAAAAGATCGGGCCATGTTGACCTGGGGCTCAGACGATGGCTATTCCAGTAAATATATTCTCCGCTTTACTGAAAATGAAAGCAGTTATACCCATGATGAAGTTGGAGCTTCGAATGAAGACAATGGATGGACCTGGCGAAAAGATGACTACCTGATCTATCGTGATTTGAAAAATATGCGTCGTACGGATTGGTTGGAAATGCTGGACCGCACCTACCTGGTAGAGGATGAACTGCAGTTTCCAAAATGGAAAATCCGTTCGGAAATAAAGGACATCGAAGGATATGTTTGCATGAGTGCGGAGACTCGGGACACGATAAAAAATCAGCACATTATTGCCTGGTTCACAGATGAAATTCCGTTGCCAATCGGGCCTGAAATGTTCGGAGGTTTGCCCGGTGCTATCCTTGAAGTCGAAGTAAATGGAGGGGCATTAATCGTCACTGCTACAAAGATCGATTTGAAACCCATGCCTGATGGTATTGGCATTCCCAAAAAAATGAAGGGGAAAAAGATCGATCTCGCGAAATGTCAGGATTTAATTCAGACCTATCTCAAGGACAGTATTGGGGCGCAGCGAAATCCCTATTGGAGCATTCGGTATTAATCACTTGAGCGCCGATCTGGCCGAAATTTAAAAGGGCCTCACTAGTTGAGTTGAGGAGTGGAGGAGAATAATCTGCTGAGATTAATGGGGTTTGAAGGCTTGGTAGTTTGAAATTTGGAGAGTTTGAAAGTTTGAAAGAGAGTTCAAACAGCGCAGCCCAAACAGCAAGCGAAGCGAAGCACAAACTGTCAAACTGCTCAACGTTTGGTTGTTTG
>JAHEAU010000157.1:0-2507 GCA_024642625.1 Lewinellaceae bacterium | reverse complement strand
AAACTGCCGATCATATTGGTTTGGCTGTTTGAAAGTTTGGGAGTTTGAAAGAGAGTTCAAACAGCGCAGCCCAAACTGCAAGCCCCGGCCCCGAGTACTCGGGGGGGCGTAGCACAAACTCTCAAACTGCCGATCATATTGGTTTGGCTGTTTGAAAGTTGGAGAGTTTGAAAGTTTGATTCAAACAGCGTAGCCCAAACTGCAAGCGAAGCGCAGCACAAACTCCCAAACTACCGATCATATGGGTTTGGCTGTTTGAAAGTTGGGAAGTTTGAAAGTTTGATTCCAACAGCGCAGCCCAAACAGCAAGCGAAGCGAAGCACAAACTCTCAAACTGCCGATCATATTGGTTTGGCTGTTTGAAAGTTGGGAAGTTTGAAAGTTTGATTCCAACAGCGCAGCCCAAACAGCGAGCCCCGGCCCCGAGTGCTCGGGGGGGGCGAAGCACAAACTCTCAAACTTATTATGAACAGTACAATTGAATGAAATGGCATTCCAATACAGTTTCGAAAAACTTGACGTATGGAAAGAAAGTCGCAATCTGACCAAGGAAGTATATTTGGTGACCAATGATTTCCCTGTACAAGAGATGTATGGATTGGTGAGTCAGATACGCCGGTCGGCTATTTCAGTAGCTTCAAACATAAGTGAGGGGAGTGGACGACAACATATCAAGGATCAGAAGCACTTTTACAACATGTCATATGGTAGTTTGATGGAGCTGCTAAATCAGCTGATTCTATCAAGCGATCTTGGTTACCTGGAAGAAGAGATGTTACGAGATCGGATACGACCTATTATAGAGTCAATTTCTTTTAAGCTCTATAAACTGCAGGAAAGCCGGCAGTAATTGGGTTTGAAAGAGAGTTCAAACAGCCCCGACCCCGAGTACTCGGGGGGGCCAACTGCGTAGTACAAACTGTCAGACTGCTTACAATTCGGTAGTTGGGAAGTTTGAAAGTTGGAGAGTTTGAAAGTTTGAAAGTTGGAGAGTTTGAAAGTTTGAAAAGTTGATTCAAACAGCGCAGCCCAAACAGCGCAGTGCAGCGAAGCACAAACTCTCAAACTGCCGATCATATTGGTTTGGCTGTTTGAAAGTTGGAGAGTTTGAAAGTTTGATTCCAACAGCGCAGCCCAAACTGCAAGCCCCGGCCCCGAGTACTCGGGGGGGCGTAGCACAAACTCTCAAACTACAGATGATATGGGTTTGGCAGTTTGAAACTTGGTGAGTTTGGGAGTTTGAACTAAGGATCAGGAATCCGGTTTTTTTGATGTCGGCAACTGAAGCAGAAGCAGACAGCACGCGGAAACGACCAACAGGAGAAGATCTGACATTCAGGCACGTGATTTTGCCAAATTGATCAATGATGGTGTATCTACTACCGGCGAATCGTCTGCATCAAACCAACCATTCATCACAACTTCACGGACCATCCCGGCTACATTGGAAACTCCCAGCTTCTTTCTGATGCGAGCGACGTGAGTGATGATCGTCGTGGTCGACAAACCAAGGTGGACACCAATTTCTTTAAATGTCAACTCGGAACAAATCATATTTGCGACTTCTACTTCACGAGGTGTTAAAATCGGTTTCTTTTCTTCATTGTTTTCCATGACGTTACTATTTAATTCGTTGTTCAACTTTTATTCTTCTTCGACTCACTGTTTTCTTCTATTCGTGTACATATCATCTCGTTTTGCTTGTGGTATCGACTTCCATGAGAATCGCCCAATTTGCAAATGCATTGAATTGGTTCACTCGTTGAGGCCACTTCGAATCATGAAGGATTGGTAGTAGAAGACCTCTTTCTTAGACTCAAATTTCGGTCATCAAGTAGCCTCGTTTGTGGCAACATCTGCCACAAACACATAAAATTTTATTACATATCAATACGAAACGACCAATTGACTTGTGTTTGCTCAAAGCTTGACCTAAAAAATCCGTCTTAAATGGGGCATACTCTCCAGCGCAATCAATTCGTTTGAACTCAAAATTGTTCCTCGTGCGGATTTTCATCTTGGCAATTCTTCTCTTTATCCTCGAGGATTATGCCTTTGGCCAATTACCCGTCACGGTTTCCTGGAAGGAACTACCAAAGACGGGTGAAATCATTTATACGGCAACCTGTCCTGAAAAAGGACTGTATTCCATTGAAGTAGACGTCCGTATGAAAGGGTTGACTTCAGATCATCCACTTCCCCTGCATATTGCCTTGTGGGGGCCATTTGAAGATATCGAGATATTGAGATTGACGAGATCCAAATCGAATGGAGGCTATTCAACAAAATCTACATATACCGTTTCTCAGGGCAACGTCTGGGACGTTCATCCAGATCAGGAGTATATTTATTGGGTGCCATTTGAGCCGGGACGTGCAGTGACTATTTTTCAAGGGTTCAATGGGGCCTTCAGCCACCGCGGAGCTTATGCGATTGACCTGGATGTCGATGAAAGAACACCAATTACAGCAGCCCGGGCAGGAGTTGTCATTGATATCAAGGAGAGT
>JAHEAU010000156.1 GCA_024642625.1 Lewinellaceae bacterium | reverse complement strand
GATAAACATACGAAGTAAATTGTTGTCGGTTATCAGTTGTGGGTTATCAGTTGTGGGTTGTCGGTTTGACCTATTCCTGAAAACAGTTGACCGTTTTGATCATTTGCCTGCCTGCCGGCAAGGCAAGAATTTGTCATTTGTTTTTTATTTGTTTTTTGGCATTTGATGTTTGGTGCTTCTCCTTTCGGTTTTCCGGTTTAGCATTACGAAATAACCCAATAACAAAATATCGAAATAACCTCTATAGCCCTCTAGTTCGAGTTTTAAGGTATCTGCCACTCCGACTCCCCGAGAAAGGCTAATTTGGCACTCGTCTTCGTTTATCTTCTATGTCTGTCATCCTCCAGAAAATCGGCGCTCGCAGCGCAACTGCACTGGTCATCGCCAATATGATCGGCACAGGGGTGTTCACCAGTCTGGGATTCCAACTGGCAGACACACAGAATTCGGTCAGCATTCTGTTACTCTGGGTTTTGGGCGGTGTCATCGCCCTGGCTGGTGCGTTCAGCTATGCAGAACTGGGGGCCTACTTCAAGCGGTCAGGCGGAGAATACCACTTTCTCTCTGAGCTCTATCATCCCCTGGTGGGTTACCTGTCGGGATGGGTATCGCTGACAGTTGGATTTGCAGCGCCTATTGCTTTGGCGGCCATGGCCATGTCGGCCTATCTCGCAGAAAGTATTCCGGTATCGACCACCTGGATGGCTACCCTGGTCATTCTGCTGGTAACGATCGTGCATTCAGTGAATATCCGGCGCAGCAGCCGGTTTCAATTAGCGACAACAGCTTTGAAGGTGATCCTCATTTTCGGGTTTATCATTCTGGGATTCTTACTTGCTCCTGCGGTGCCAAATGCACTGGATTGGTCAGGGTCCTGGCAAGAGGAAATTGTGCTGCCTGCCTTTGCGGTGTCTCTGGTCTATGTCACCTATGCTTATTCGGGGTGGAATGCCGCTGCTTATATCATTGATGAAATTCGTGAGCCCACACGAAATTTACCCCGGGCCCTCATCCTGGGAACGCTGTTGGTCACTATACTCTATGTCCTTCTTCAATGGGTTTTTCTTCGCCAAGCCGGACTGGAAGCATTGACCGGCAAGTTGGAAGTTGGGCAGGTGGTTGCGGAACAACTCTTCGGCAAATCCGGCGGACAATGGATCAGTCTGGCTATAGCCCTGTTTCTGGTGTCCAGCATCAGTGCCATGGTCTGGGTCGGACCCCGGGTCAGCCTGGTGATGGCAGAAGACCATCGATTGTGGCGTTTTCTTCATCATCGAAATGAGAATGGTATCCCGGTGAGAGCAGTCTGGTTTCAGTCTGCCTTGAGCATCCTGCTTGTCTGGTCAGGCACATTTGAGGAAGTACTACTTTATTGTGGGTTTATTCTTCAGCTCTTTGCCTGTATGGCAGTCATTGGCGCGTTTATTTTGCGCCGCCGCCAGCAGACTTTACCATATAGGAACCCCACCCATCCGTGGCTCCCCATCCTGTTTATTATCGCCTCCTTCTGGATCCTCAGTTTCCTTTTAATTGAGCGGCCAACAGAAAGTCTGTTCGGGTTGGCTAATTTAGCGGCAGGATGGATCACTTATCGGATTTCCACAAAACGTTGGATATGAAACATATTGTCTTTTTCACTCTGCTTTTCACGACCAACATGGCCTGCGCCCAACATGAACACCATGGACATGGTCACGACGCCAACCAGCACATGAATCAACGTCCATTCGAGGAGCTGGTTGCCCACTTTGAAGATCCCGCTCGAGATGAATGGCAAAAGCCGGAAGCAGTAATAACTCAATTGGGTGATCTCAAAGGAAAAACAGTGATGGATATCGGGAGTGGAACCGGATATTTTTCCTTCAGAATGGCCAAAGCAGGGGCAAGGGTTATTTGTGCAGATGTGGATGAGCGATTCCTGGAATACATCACGCAAAAAGTAAACGACTCAGAAACGTGGGCCAAAAATAAAATTGAAACACGCAAAGTGCCATTTGATTCACCGGCATTAAAATCACGCGAAGTGGATATGGTTTTGATCGTGGATACCTATCACCATATTGAAGATCGAGCTACCTATTTTAAATCTGTTCGAAAGGGATTGAAGCCCGGTGGCAAACTGGTTGTTATTGATTTTTTCAAGGAAGAGGCACCGGTAGGTCCGCCTGTAAAAATGAAAATGTCCGAAGAAATGGTCACCACGGAATTGCAGAAGGCCGGGTTTGAGCACGTGAATATTGATGTAGAGACATTGCCGTATCAGTATATTATTACTGTATGGTAATTAAGTAAAGGAGGGGAGGAGTTAAGGAGGGGAGGAGAAGTTTATTTGTTTATTTGTTTATTTGTTTATTTGTTTATTTGGAATGCTGAATTGGTTTGACCTCGGAGAGGTCACATGTCATTAGCAAAAACCAGTTCACAAGGTTCCCGACTCCGGAGGAGTCGCATATCAAACCTTCAGTAAGGTTCAAAGAAGAAGATAATGTCATAGGATTATATGCCCCTCACATTTGCACTAGAACTTGGGGAGAATTATTTGATCCGGATACCCAGAAATTCTTCGCTGCGGCCCTGGGTTTTATCCAGATAGAAAAAGAGGGTATCATTGATGAGATGGACAGTCAATGCCTCATAGCCTTTTGAACCGACCTGAGAGGAATCCACCATTTCATAAAAATTACCAAATACGTCCGGTTCGTAGAAGAAAAAGTCAGTGCGAAACCCGTCACCGGCTCGAGCCACTTCGTACGTCTTGGTCGTCGTGGAATAACTGCCTATAGTCGTTCCTGGCAGGAAGTCCACCTTTTGAGACAACCCACTGTAATACCCGCATTCTGGACAATCGTCAATTTTGTGACATGACAAAACAAACAAAAGAAGGATGCATCCCAGGATACGATACGACATGATAAAGCACTTTTGGATATCAATAATACGGAGAAGTGTTGATATTGAAAATACAGGATTTCTGCCCTTACCATGGAATCAGCACCTTATCCCTCCAAAACTTACCGGTCGGAAGCCCTGGCTCCAAAGAAAGATATATGGCCGTCTCGGCTCCCTTTTCAACGGACCGGTCCGCTCCGGGACCGCCCATGTCCGTCTTCACCCATCCCGGACACATCGTATGCACAGCGATATGTGAAGGTGCATCTCCAGACAGGAGCATGGACCATCCATTCAGACTCCATTTCGAAAGTCTGTACGCAGCATAGTTTCCCCTGTGCATATCTTCAAGACTCCCCATGCCACTGGAAATATTAATTATTCGGGCATCCGAACTGTGGCCAAGTAATGGCCACAATGCACGGGTAATCTGTATCGTACCAAACAAATTGGTGTCCACTATGTCATGGAGCTGTACCAAATCAAAATCTGTAGCAGACATATTTCCGATTATCCCGGCATTATTCACCAGTATATCGAGTTTGTCAAATCGCTTTCCAACCAGGTTGGCCAGTTTAGCACACTGATCGAGTTTACGAATATCTCCAACCAGAGGAATGACTCCCTTTCCCAGTTCTTCGGCTGTCCTCTTTATGGCAATCGGATCCCGACCTACAGCGATCACCTGGACCCCTCTTTCTGCAAGTTGCCGGGCAATTTCCTTTCCAATTCCCCGATTAGCTCCAGTCACTAAGGCTACTCTATTTCCCATCCCTAAATATACCACCTTGTTATCAGCTGACAAATTTGGCATCCAGCCCATATTTCATCTCCGAAAATATTTTTTCCAATCACCTTTTATCTGCATGTCATGATCTGTTCTGCCGATGGGTAATGGGTAATGCCTGCCTGTCGGTAGGCAGGGGTAATGGGTAAATAAAAATTACCATTTAAATTTCTATTAATTTCAAGAATAATGAATTAACCACCCAATTACTGGTAAAAAGAAATTTAAATAAGTGACACCTGTTTTGATCGTAAAATCGTCCTCCTCAACTACCAACTCCTTTACTACCCTGGCATACGTGATTTTAATTCCTTTTTCAATGCCGCAGCTTCGTCACGATACTGAGCAGCAGACATGAAATCATATTCCTTTGCAGCCGCTTTCATTCGGTCTTCGGTTTCCTTGATCATTTTTTCCAATTGATCTCCGGTGGCATATTGGACGATGGGGTCGGCAGCGACGCTAGCCTCTTCTGGTTCGAGGTAGGCATTATGCTTTTTACCGCGAATATCCAGGATGGATTTTTGGGCAAGGATCTCTTCCTTGGTGCGTAAAATCGTCTGAGGTGTGATGCCATGTTTCTCATTATAGGCCATCTGAATGGTCCGCCTCCGATTGGTTTCCCCGATGGTTTTTTCCATGGACTCTGTCATTTTATCGGCATAAAAAATGACCAGGCCATTTGCATTTCTGGCAGCACGTCCAGCCGTTTGTGTCAAGGATCGATCATTGCGAAGGAAGCCTTCTTTATCGGCATCCAGGATGGCGACTAAACTCACCTCCGGAAGGTCAAGACCCTCGCGCAATAAATTCACACCAACCAACACATCAAATCCACCGATCCGCAAATCACGCAGGATTTCTACCCGCTCCATGGTATCCACCTCGGAGTGAATATAGCGGCATCGAATATCCAGTTTGATAAGATAGGCACTGAGTTCCTCGGCCATTCGCTTCGTGAGCGTCGTAACCAATGTCCGCTCATTGCGTTTGATCCGTTCAGATATTTCATCCAGAAGATCATCGATCTGATTAAAACTCGGACGGACATCAATAGGCGGATCAAGCAGACCCGTAGGGCGGATTAATTGTTCGACAATGACACCTCCTGTTGTTTCCAATTCATAATCACCAGGAGTGGCACTTACATACACGACCTGGTTGACAATGCCTTCAAATTCTTCGAAACTGAGCGGTCGATTATCGAGGGCTGAAGCAAGCCGAAAACCATAATTAACCAGGTTGATCTTTCGGGCTCGGTCGCCTCCCCACATACCGCGTACCTGGGGTATGGTGACGTGGCTTTCATCGATCACCATCAGGTAATCATCCGGAAAATAATCCAGGAGACAGAATGGGCGAGTGCCCGGTTCACGACCATCGAAAAACCGGCTATAGTTTTCTACACCGCTGCAATATCCCAGCTCGCGCATCATCTCCAGATCGAAGCTTACCCGCTCTTTAATTCGCCGAGCTTCAAGCAGGCGGCGCTCCTTGAGAAAGTACTTCTCCTGGGCATTCAGTTCATCTTCAATATCCCGGATGATCGAATGGATGCGTTGCTTGGGTGCGACATAGAGGTTGGCAGGAAAAATGGCCGCATGTTCGATGGCTTCGATCTTCTTTCCGGATTCGATCTCCAGTGTTTCGATGGATTCGATCTCGTCACCAAAAAAGGTAATTCGGTAACCATAATCCACATAGGGCAGATTGATATCAACGGTATCTCCCTTCACCCGGAATGTGCCTCGTTCCAGAGTGGTTTCGGTACGGCTGTAAAGCGCTTCAACCAGGTTATATAAAAAGGTATTTCGGCTGACGACCAGGCCTTTGTACAAGCGGATAATACCTGCCTTATAATCCTCCGGGTTTCCCATACCGTAGATGCAGGATACGGATGCGACGATGATCACATCCCGACGGCCGGACAAGAGCGAAGAAGTCGCCCGGAGACGAAGTTTGTCGACTTCGGCATTGATCGACAGGTCCTTTTCGATAAACGTGTCCGAAACAGACATATATGCTTCGGGCTGATAATAGTCGTAGTAGGAGACGAAGTATTCCACGGCATTATCCGGGAAGAATTCGCGGAATTCCCCGTAGAGTTGAGCGGTCAGCGTCTTGTTGTGGGTGAGGACGAGGGTGGGCTTGTTCAGTTGTGCAATGACATTTGCGACAGTGAAGGTCTTCCCGGATCCGGTCACGCCGAGGAGGACTTGGCCTGGCTCGCCAGCTTCCACGCCAGCTACGAGCTGCTTAATGGCCTGAGGTTGATCGCCAGTAGGGGAAAAGCGGGATTCTAGTTTGAAGGACATGGGGTAAAAGTAAGAAGGTCTGGGCAAGGTCTACTCTGCAATATGAATCCATTGATTATCATCATATACCACATGACTTCATTTACGACCCACAAGATGAATTGATTCCTGTCATTTTTTGACAAAGACCTGGTAGGTTTTGCTGCATTAATACTGCAATTATTGCATCGTGAGCAATAATTACGGCATTATATGATCAATATTCAATTTATTCACTCCGGTTTCAAGGAAGATTGTCAGTCCTTGTCATTGAACCCACCCCTTCCTGATTTAAGCAAATGAACACCATTTCGGTCTGGAAATCGATTTAAACGTCCATGAACGATCACTCAAATCCTTATGTTTATCCCCTATGATCCTTCATCACAAGATCCAGGGCCAGGGAGATCCACTGATCATCCTACATGGGCTATTTGGCACATCCGACAACTGGGCCACCCTCGCCCGGCGCTGGGCTGAGCATTTTACGGTGATCACAGTTGACCTCCGAAATCACGGCAGATCATTCCACGATGATGCCATGAACTATCCTGTCATGGTGGAGGATCTTGTCCGATTGATGGAACAGGAGTGGATCCACAAAGCACATATTCTGGGTCACAGCATGGGCGGCAAAGTGGCCATGCATCTTTCCCTATCGCACCCGGATCTGGTAGATCATCTTCTGGTGGCAGATATCGGTATAAAGGATTATCCCGGAGGTCATGAAGTCATCCTGGATACATTAAATGCTCTTCCGGTTGATCAGGTGCAGAGTCGGGCAGACGCTGAAGAATTTCTGCGACGCACGATCCGACAGGATGGGGTCGTCCAGTTTCTGCTTAAAAACCTCGGACGAAATGGTCAAGAGGGATATCGGTGGAAAATGAATTTACAAGTGATCACGTCCCACTACGATCGAATCGTAGCAGGTGTGCATCCGGGTCATGTATTTGACCAACCTACCACCTTCCTTCGCGGTGGCAAGTCAGATTATATCCTGGATGAGGACTGGCCAGAAATCAACCAATTCTTTCCTCAAGCAGAATTGATCACCATACCGGATGCAGGCCACTGGCTCCATGCAGAACAGCCTGAAGCTTTTTTCCAAGAAGTGATGAAGAAGCTGTCAAGTCATTCCTGACCTCGCGCTTTATTCGTAAGCATAAAATGAACGAGCCAAACGAATCGCCTGCTCGCGGCGCTCCGGTGTAAACACGATCACAGCCAGGTAATTGGTGGATGACTGGGTGTCCATCATCGCAATAACAAAGGCATGAGCACCATCTTTCTTTCCTTCGACATAATAGCCATAGAGATCGCTTAATTTCAAATCGTCAGCATCCGTGAGATCGTCATAATCCATTTCTGTGGCCATCGCAATAACAGCTGAAGCAAGGTCATCCTCGGTTATTGTCCGATCAGCAATAGGCAGGATGGTCAGATAGAGCTCATCACTTTCGGCAGAAAATGTATCACCGTCATTTTCAGTGATTACCAATCCCCGAGGCAGCGTGAATCCGAGACCGTAATCATCCCAGACCATATCCGTCTGAGCCGAAAGTCCAAAAGAACAACAAATCAAAAAGAGAGTTTGAAAAGACCGTTTCATGGTGTGTGGATTTATCCATGAAGATCGATTACGCAACTGAATGTTGCATCTGCCGGGTTACTTTTTATTTTTTCAAAATCATTGCCTGATGGGGGATATTGTCTTCCAGATATTCTTCGCCTGTGGCAACAAAGCCCAACGATGCGTAAAATCGATCCAGGTAACATTGGGCACTGATCTTGATTGATTCCTCTGGCCATTGTTTTTTGATCCAGTTGATCGCCTCTTCCATGATCTTCCGTCCGACACCTGTGCGTCGCTGATCCAGGCGGCTGATGACCCGTCCGATGGCGACATAGCCACGATATCCAAGTCCTTTCGGAAGCACCCGACAATAAGCGCTCATCTTCCCGGATGCATCTGTCAACCAGAGATGCCAGCTGAGCTTATCTTTTTCCCCGTCTGCATCAAGGTAAGGGCAGTTCTGTTCCACCACAAACACTTCCTGACGAAACTGCAGGAGCTCATACAGTTCATCCAATGTGAGATCGGGATATTGTTTGATGATCAAAGCCACGGAGGGAGGTTATGAGGTTATGAGTTTGGAGGTTATGAGGGAGACGTTATTTCGTTATTTCGTTATTTCGTTATTTCGTTATTTCGTTAAATTGGAAAGTTATCAGTTGTCGGTTGTCCTATTGCCTGAAAAAGTTGACTGTTTTGGTCATTCGCCTGCCTGCCGGCGAGGCAGGAATTTGAGCTTTGGGATTTATTTGGATTTTGTCATTTGGTGCTTTCCATGTCGGTTGACAGTATAAATTCGAAATATCAAAATAACCTAAATAACTATACATCATATTCCAATTTCGCATTTAATTGGGCTAAAGCCCTGATCTATTATCCTTTAACCCCCCCGGCTGAAGCCAGGGGTTATTGATTATAACGTTGAATACACTTTTGTTCCTCTAGTTATAATTTGGAACAAAAG
>JAHEAU010000155.1 GCA_024642625.1 Lewinellaceae bacterium | reverse complement strand
GAAGCTACCACCACCAAATCCGCCAAATCCGCCGCCACTTCCACCACCGAAACCACCGCCACCAAATCCGCCGCCACCCCAGTTGGAACCGCCACCTGTACCGAAGATGATGGGCCCACCCCAGCCACGCCGATGGATCTGTCCACCGCCAGGATTATTTTTGGAGAAGATGATGATCAATACGATGATTACCAGGAAAATAATACCAAATAATATCAATGGAATCACTGGCTTTTCGCCATCTCCTAATTCCTTTACGAATTCACCACCGATAGTCAGGATAACAGCATCTGTTGCCCGATCAATTCCGGCATAAAAATCTCCCCTTTTAAATGCTGGTACAATGATCTGGTCAATGATCCGATTGCATAGATAGTCTGGAAGTGCCCCTTCCAAGCCTCTTCCTGTGGCTAGAAAAACTTTCCGTTCTTCCCGGGAAATAGTGATCACCAGACCATTGTCGTTTTTTGCCGAACCTACCCCCCAGGCATCACCCAAACGATAGGAAAATTCAGCGATCTCCCAACGTCCGAGTGTTTCGACAGTGACGACCACAATTTGCGTTCCAGTACTGTCTTCATATGCAACCAATTTGGCCTCCAATGCCGCAGCTTCATCCGGCTGTAAAAATCCCGCCAGGTCATTGACCAGTCGAGGTGGATTCGGTGCAGGAGGCAGATCTTGTGCCTGGATACTGATCCCGAACAGAATCAGGATCAGGAATAAGGTCCATTGTTTTATTGATCGCCTCATGATGGAGATTCATTGTGGAAGATCGGATCGTCCGGTAATTCGTTCACATCATCTGATTGGTAAGGAAAATGGTGCTTTAATTGCCGCCCCACTTCACCTATTGCATCAACCAGTCCATCGACAAAAGCTTCCTGAGCAAAGTGCCTGGCCAAGACACTCCGGGTGGATTCCCAAAATGCCTGGGTGACCTTTTCATGAATTCCCTGGTCACCCAGAACGGCAAATTGCCGATCTTCAAATGCGATATAGAATAGCACACCATTTCGGTCCTTGGTCTTTTCCATTTTCAGTTTCGCAAAGGCTTTAACAGCGCGTTGCAAAACTGATTCCCCTTGTGTGTTCTGTTCAAAATACACGCGGACCTCACCAGAGGTTTGCATCTCTGCTGCCTGGATTGCCTCCCGGATGGCTGTCTTATCTTCTTTCGAAAAATTATGCTGCCAGATCAGCCCCATCAGAACTCAATATTCGGTGCCTGATCAGATCCTGCTGCTGCCTGAAAATAGCCCTTGTCAGCAAAGCCAAACATACCAGCAATCAGATTTGTCGGGAATTGTTTGATATAAGTGTTGTAATCCTGGACTGTGGTGTTAAAATCATCACGAGCCTTGTTGATCCGGTTTTCAGTGCCTTCAATTTGAGCCTGAAAATCACGGAACTGCTGGGTCGTTTGCAATTCAGGATACTTTTCTACAACCACCATCAATTTGCTGAATGCCGAAGACATTTCGCCTTGAGCCGCCTGGAATTGCTGGATGGATTCAGGTGTCAGCTTGGTCGGATCAATTTGAACAGACGTCGCTTTGCTACGTGCCTCAATCACTTTAGTAAGTGTTTCCTGCTCAAATGTGGCCGACCCTTTGATGGTACTCACAACACTGCTGTAGAGATCCATCCGGCGTTGGTACTGAGTCTCGACACCTGCCCATTGGGCTTCAACATTTTGTGTTTTAGTGACCATATTATTATAGGCCCCTTTGAACATGGAATAACCGGCAATGGCCAGGATGGCAACGACAACAATCAGGATAATGGTACCTCTTTTCATGGATTTTGTGGTTTTACAGTGATGCCCAAAGCTACTGCATCATTGGGAGACCGTAGTCAATATTCGATAGACGTGCCCTGAATGTCGATGGAAAGTGCCTCGGATGCATATTGAACCTCTCATTTTCAAGGAATGCATTTTGATTCACTGTGTAAACGTACCTTTAGGCTGCATGAAGCGCTTCCGTTTTCGCCGATTTTACAATCCACTTGCTTCTTATTCGCTGACCCGACGGTTCCTGGACTATCGGATTGGGCTGCTCCTGTTTGCCGTGAGTATCACTGGAGGCACATCGGGGTACATGCTGCTCGAGCACTATTCCCTTTCCGATGCGTTTTACATGGCCATTATCACCATGTCTACTGTCGGCTATATGGAGGTTCATCAATTGTCAGAAGCAGGCCGACTGTTTACTGCGGGCTACATTCTGGTCAACATTGGCATTTTTGCCTATTCGCTTTCTGCCTTCACCAACTATATTGTTCAAGGGGAAATCTTTGTCAAAATGCACACCAACTTAATCCACAGCGACCTGGAACGCATGCATGACCACATCATTGTATGTGGATATGGACGCTACGGGCGGGAGATCGCACATCATTTCATGGCACATAAACAGCCATTTGTGATCATCGATTCCAATAAGGAAATCATCGAAGATATCCAGACCTCACCAACCCGTTTACTGTATCTGGAAGGCGACGCGACTCAAGATGACGTTCTGATCCGTGCCGGAATACATCGGGCTTCAACGCTGGTTTCAGCATTGAGTGATGACGCAGATAATGTGTTTACTGTGCTTACGGCACGACAGTTGAGTCCAAATATCCGGATTGTCAGTCGATCCTTCAATCCAAAATCGGCTCACAAACTGAAGCTCGCAGGGGCTGATCACGTTATTATGCCTGAACAGATCGGGGGCTTTTATATGGCTACTTTAGTAACCAAACCTGGTACGGTTGAATTTTTCACCTTCCTTACAAATGAATACGACTCCGATGTGACCTTTGAAGAATTGAGCTATGAGCGGATGCCTGCAGCTTGCAGGGACCAAAGCATCAAACAGCTTCAAATACATGAAAAGACCGGAGCCAACATCATCGGGTTCCGCAACCAAAAAGGTAAATACAGTGTCAATCCGAATGCCGCGACAGTACTAACTCCTGGCAGTAGCCTGATTGTCATCGGTAGCCATTTGCAGATCGATAACCTGATGGAACATTTGAAGCGTATGGGTAGATGACCACCGCAGGTTTGATTTTAATTGGTGTTGTTTCTTTCCTGGCTGCGATCCTCACATTCTTTAGCGGATTCGGTTTGGGCACCTTATTGTTGCCCGTTTTTCTACTTTTTTTCCCGGTAGAGATTGCCATTGCCATGACAGGTATTGTCCATCTGGCCAACAATATGTTCAAAACAGGATTGATCGGCCGACACGCCAACTTCCAAGTGGTACTGAAATTTGGAATCCCCGCTTTAGTCGGGGCCTGGTTCGGTGCATGGTTATTGGGACGACTTTCAGGACTTGAACCTCTCAGGGCATATACCTTTGGGGGAATGGCATGTACAATCAGTCCGGTCAAACTGATCGTTGCTGTTTTGATGGCTGGCTTTGCTATTCTCGAGCTGCTTCCTGAAGACAAACAACCTCAATTCACGCTTTCTGCACTCCCCTTTGGCGGGTTACTCAGTGGTTTTTTTGGTGGTTTGTCCGGACACCAAGGGGCATTGCGATCTGCCTTTTTGATTCGGTTAGGTCTGCCCAAGGAATCGTTTATTGCAAGCGGCATTCTGATCGCAATGGGAATCGATGTCGTCCGATTGACGACCTATGGCACTTCTGGTTGGATGGATCTCGCTAGTAAAGAATGGCCCTCACTCACTTTGGGCATTTGTGCTGCAATGACGGGCGCAATCATCGGGCGACAATGGTTGAAAAAAGTCGCCTTGCTTCAGATTCAGCGATTTGTTGCCATCACGATCCTGGTCATGGCCATCGCCCTGGCATTGGGTTGGGTTTGAAGATTATCGCTTACATCCTTTCTCCAGCAGCCACCAGCGGGGTGTTGGCAGAGTGAACTGAATGCTGATCGAATTCATTAAAAAATCGATAGCTTCCACCGGATTATCCGTCACCAGAATCTTGTCGACATCATCCTGCCGAATAGTCCCTTCCTGGATCATTGTTTCCAGCATATTGAATAGTGGCGAATAATAATCTTTGCCTAAAATAACCATGGGAAACTCATTGATAACTCCTGTTTGAATCAACGTGGTTGTTTCAAACAACTCGTCCATGGTGCCAAATCCTCCTGGAAAGACCACAAAGCCATAGGAGTATTTCAACAGCATATACTTTCGGACAAAAAAGTGCCGAAGGGTCACCCATCGATGGGTAAATGGGTTGGGGGATTGTTCGTGGGGCAATTGAATGTTGCACCCGACGGAAAATCCGCCAGACTCCCAGGCTCCTCGATTTGCTGCTTCCATTATACCTGGCCCGCCACCTGTCATGGTCGTCATACCTTTTGACGCAATCTGTTGTCCCATTTCCCGGGCCAATTGATAATATGGGTGATCCTCCTGGAATCTGGCTGATCCAAATACAGTGATGCACGGTCCTGAAAAATGAAGTGCACGAAAGCCTTTCAGAAATTGGAAAAAGACCCTGACCGCAAACCAGAATTCAGACGTTCTGGACTGTGGGCCATCCAGATGATCACCTGATTTTCCTTTTGGGGTATGTCCACCGCTCATTCCTTGCCGGGCATCATTGATTCTACTCATATATGGGCATAACTGGGGTCATTCATCATCTTGCTAGTCCATTCTATCTTGAATTCAAATTCGACACGATGTTTATCACAGATACCAAGACACTGCGTGAAGTGAAAATGGAGTTTCAAGACAAATTTCCATTTTTAAAAATTGAATTCTATAAAGGTCGTCATTCAGAAGGACAGGGCAGTCTGGAAAAGGATCACCTGGATGAATCTTTAACGGTCGGGAAAGCGCGCAAGGTGCACATTGATGGAGAGCTCGGTATTCACGGTAATGTAAAAGTCAGTACACTCGAGCAATCCTTCCAGGATTTATATGGTTTGAATGTGCAGGTCTTTCGTCGGTCAGGCGAACTCTGGTTGCAAACCACATCTACAGATGAATGGACGCTCGCTGAACAAAATGAGAAGGGTGGAAAGTCAGGATCATCAGGGCAATATGCGCCGATTGATACGTATGAGGTGGATTAGAATATCCAATTAAACCTGAATAACTGTTGCACGAATTCCTTCGTTGATTATACCAATGGCAATCAATGATACAATCAACAAAATCCACTAAATGTGCAACTGTTGCTGTGGTACAAAAGCCACCCGGATCAGATCCAGCCAACTGAGGATGCCCAGCAAGTTTCCCTTTGAATCAACGACCGGCATTGCGTGAAAAAGGTTTTCGAGAAAAATACCCACGGCTACGTCAAGGGCCATATCTGGTCTGAGTTTGACGACATGTCGGGTCATGACTTCTCCAGCAAGCATGCGGGACAACATAGGTTCATTATTCTTGTCTCTTGCTCCTGAATCATGAAGCGGAAATGCAGTAGAAATAAGAAGCAAATCCGTTTTACTCAGTATGCCTTCCAAATGACCATCCAATACGACAGGTAAATGATGAATGGTATTTGCTTTGAAGATCCGTTGCGCCTCCAATAAAGTGGTATCGGGCTGTATAATATACACATCCGTGGTCATCACTTCATGAACCTTCAGTTGACGTGGATCGAACATGACTCCTGGATTTTTGTGTTTGAAAAATTCACCTGAAAAAGCAACGGAAGCCTCCGTGGAGACCTCCGTCGCAAAACCTATTACCAACACTAGATCATTTGACATCGATCAAACGGGTCTCCTTCTTCATCTGCACCTTTTTCCGAGGCATATTGATCAAGAGTAAACCGTTTTCGTACGTCGCTTTTACGTTTTCTGAAATGACATCCTCAGGCAACTGGAAGTGACGCTCGAATCGCGTAAAATTGAATTCCTTGCGCATGTAGTCATCTTCCTTTTTCTCTTCATTTGTCTTGTGTTCAGCTTTAATGATGAGCATCTTGTCTTCACACGATATCTGAAAATCTCCCTTCAGCAGACCTGGGGCTGCTACTTCGATCATGTAGTTTTCATCTGTCTCCTTTACGTTGACAGCGGGCATGTTTGCCCAGTTGGTCCGAAACTCCCTGAAGAATGAATCATCTTCTGGAAAGAATCTGTCGACCCATTGGTTCGTCGGGTTAAGCATATGACCCGGCCATTTTGTGAGTTTCATGACTGAGTTTTTTCTGTCACTAAAGTACCCTCGAGGCTGGCTTTTGAAAATGATCCAGGACAATAGAAGGGGTGATCTGGGTCAGGACTTTGTGGCTGTGGGGCTGTGAGAAAGGCGGTCCTCCCCCGACCCCGAGTTCTCGGGGGGGCTAGGATACGGTGGATAAAAAAGTGGAAGTGGGAATTGGAAAGTGGAAAATCAATGGTATTGGGTATTGGGCGTTGGGGCCTACAAGCCAAAGCATTCTTCAATGGAAACCGGGTGATTGCGTTATTTCGAGGGAGCCGGGATGAGGACCGAAGGATGCGGTGGTTTTTGGTCATTCAGATTTGAGCGTTTGGAATTTATTTGTGATTTGACATTTGTCATTTGGGATTTCTGCTCAAGGCGATATTGGGTTATTTCCAAGACCGAGGGCCGAGGGATGAGGTGACTTTCGGTCATTCAGATTTGGCGTTTGGAATTTATTTGTGATTTGAATTTTGCTTTTTGTGATTTTGCCTTAGCAGGGATGAGGGATTAAATTGGTATTGGGTGTTGGGTCTGGGCCGAGGAATGATGACCGAGGACCGAGGACCGAGGACCGAGGACCGAGGACCGAGGACCGAATTGTACAGTGAATAGCCCCTGGCTTTAGCCGGGGGATAGAAAGGAATCGTGATCGGGCTTTAGCCCCATTTGGAATGTGGAATAAGGAATGAGAAAGTAAGACCGATGACCAAATGACGTTGTCAAAAATGACCGAACATGAAAATTTAGAGTGAATAGCCCCTGGCTTTAGCCGGGGGATAGAAAGGAATCGTGATCAGGGATGAAAAGGGAGCCCAAACAGCGTAGCCCCAGCCCCAAGCACTCGGCGGGGCGAAGCACAAACTCACAAACTGCTAAACGACTGGCTGTTTGAAAGTTTGATAGTTTGGAAGTTTGGAAAATTAGGTCAAACAGCGCAGCCCAAACAGCGTAGCCCCGAGCTCTCGGGGCGAAGCACAAACTTACAAACTGCTAAAAGTTTGGTTGTTAGAAAGTTGGGGAGTTTGAGAGTTTGAAAACGAGCTCCAACTGCGCAGCTCAACCGGCCCCGAGCACTCGGGGCGAATTGCGTCTCAATTTGAAAACCCACAACAGACAACTGAAAACCGACAACAGATAACAGACAACCGACAATCCCCTCAAATAATCAGGATCGGGTTGGTGGTCGAGAATATCTCGCGTTTGACCATGGAGTCGTGAAAAAAAGGCTCGAAGAACCCACGTTCCCGTTTGATGAGGGTCAACCAATTTTGCGGGAATTTCTGGAGATAGTCATCGATTTCGTCTTTAACATCACCTTCACCTGGAATTATATCGAACTTGATCTGATGGCGTTTAAAGAACGCTTTTACGACCTCATCGCAAGGAACAGAGTGGTTTGTATGGACATGTATGACCTCTAACGGCACCTTCATTTTACTTGCCCAATTCAACAACTTATCACACGCTGTCACATCCAATGGCCGACCATCCCAAGCAAAGATCAACCCGGTGGGTGCACGTTCTTCAGCCTCTGCCGGAATTGCCAGGATTGGTGAATTCAATTTATTGAGGAGAATATTTGCAGTCCGACCCATGAAAATTTCCCTGATAGCACTAGAACCTTGGGTGCCGACGACAACGAGGCCGACATTCTCATCTTCATCCCATTGCATAATGACTTCTTCAGCGAAGCCTCGAACAACTCTTGCTTCATGGATAAACGGACGCAATGCAGGATCAATTTGTGCAACAAATTCCGCCATATCCTGCTCTGCTGCCTGCCGAATGTAGCGGTCCATAGACATGAACATACCTGTCCGACTTTGAGCTTTAAACGCATTGAGCAAGACCACCTTGGAGTCTGTCTTTTGGGCAAGAAGGAGGCCAATTTTAGCTGCATGCAGCGAGCCCACAGAAAAGTCGGTTCCAATAAGGATCATAGAAAGATTTACGTTGATCGAACCGCTAATATAAACATCAGGAGATCAACAACGGCCAGGACACGGTGTCAATATAGGAATTCAACGATCGGTCATCGTCCTTGTGAAGGATCAGTGTAGGAACAGTTGCATGAATAGTCAGATCTTTTGTAATCGATCGTTTGACCAATTTTTCCCAAAATGATTTGTGATGGGTTACGCTAACCACCAAATCCACATCGTTGCGAACGACATAATCGTTGAGTTCCTGAATAATGTCCTGCCCATTGATCATTTCTACGATATAGGAGAGATCGCCAAAAGCACCTGCACCCAGGGTTTCAAATATCTTTTCAATGACTTTGTCTTCAGGCGCACCTTGAGCATTGTGGATATGGACAAAATGAAGGGTTGATTCCATCTTTCGTGTAAATCGAACAACCTGATGAATCATTTCTTCT
>JAHEAU010000154.1 GCA_024642625.1 Lewinellaceae bacterium | reverse complement strand
TGATCCTTCATGTGGACCGGTAAACTATAAAATTGCTTTTCATATATGGCGTGAAGGAGGTGATACGCTTGTTTCGATTCCTGATCTCGAATCGTTAGGTATACCTTTTTGTGTCTCTCTACCTGAAGATTCCCCCTTGGGTAATTATACAGGCAGATACAGTGTGACATCGGACCTTTCAGGGGATGATCTTTCAGATAATGAAAGCAAGTTTTATTTTGCAATTACGAAAGACCGATTTGCAAAAGAGATTCAGGATGGACCGTTTATTACGGCCGATTTGACCGAGGATAGTCATGTTTTCGGAGCCTATTATTCCATTTTCAAAGCTTCTGATCCGCCGGATTGGTACCAGTCGATATTCTGTGTAGAAGTTGGTATGGCCAACCCTGAGGATTTTCAACCAAGCGTTCTCGGTCAGCAAGGAGCAATGGTTGTCTATATGTATGAATGGCGTGATGTGGACAACGATGGGCTCTGGATCTGGTCAAGTGAAACCGCGATCGCAGGTTTTGGTCAATATGATTTTGAAGAAGGAGAACAACCTAATTCATTGATCAGAGTGCCACTGTTTAATGAAGATCTGGAAGAAGGTGTATTTCTGGATCATGATGCTGTCTACTTTGTAGCTGTTCAAATATATAAAGGGATAAATACGGTTCAAGTGCCTAGGATGATGTACAGTGTGGAGCATGATTATACATTGAACAATGAATGGAATCAATTCCAACCCTATGGAAATATCGGGTTGACCTGTACAGACGGAATGGGTCATTTCCATACTGGCCCATTTGGGGAATGGGAGTCCCCTGCAGAGCTTCCGGTGGATACCGTTCCAGTACTTCGGCCACTGTTTACATGTTATCCGACAAGCCAAGTCGTAGAAGTACAGCATCCGATGACTTCTTTTTTAGTTTCCAATGTGGTCAACGACAGGCTTGTTGCCAGAATAAAGCCTGCATCAAGTCCTGAAATGTCATTAATGATTGTTCGAATGGATGGATCAATTGTCCATCGACAAAAAATTGATTCCACTGAAGGGGCACTTCTCGAAATACCAGTAACACATTTGTCAGCTGGTGCCTACTTCGTGACAATATTCGGTAGAAATGGATTGAAAACTGAAAAGTTGTTTATTCAGCGATAATGAAAAAAGTGAATTGGGGTAAAATTATCTGGTAAAAATTCCAGACCATGAAGACATATTTGACTTTGTTTTGGATAATTGTTTGTGTTGTATCAGGCACCTTCGTCCTGGCCCAGCCCCTAAATGACGACTGCAGTGGCGCTATCCATTTGGACATAGCATCTTCTGAAGCCACCGCAATAAAAACTTCTGGAGATACGCGCAACACAATTGATGAAAAAGACGCCAATATTCCCGTCTGTTCAGGTAATTTTTATCGGGATGCGGTGTGGTATTCATTTATAGCACCAGATACGGTTCCTCCACAAGGAATCTCGATTAAACTATATGTTGACGATTTGGTGGACGACATCGACATCCCTGGTGTGGCCTTGTATGAATCCTGTGATACAGGTTTGATCAACCAGCCCATTTATTGTAAAAATGACCCGGATCAGAGCCGAGTTTTCCTTGGTCGGTATTGTCCCGATTTGACTCCTGGTAAGGTTTATTATTTGCGAGTATGGTCCGCCAAAGGAACGGCTACTGATTGGACAGAAGGGTGGGGGACTTTCCGGATTGCCGCCTTTGTCAATGAGCCATTGGTGGATACCTTGGACATCATCTGGGACGGTGGAGGTTTTAATGGTGGTTTGAATGGATGGACGGTAGAAGCGATTCGCTGTGGAAAGGACAACAATCAAAATCAAGTGGATTCGACGTATGCATTGTGGACCTGGGCGATCGGTGGATTGACAAAAGGGAATTTATGGAAAGGGCAAACAATCGGTTCAGAAACCGGCTGTTTGGGAGCCATGGTCTTCGATTCGGATTTTATGAACAATGGTGGTAAAGAGGGAAATAATGGGAATGGCCCTTGTCCATCTGACCAGGAGGGGACATTAACATCGCCATGGATTGATCTGAGTGGAGTGAATACAACTGCTCTCTATCTCTGGTTTTATCAATATTGTAATGACTTCCAAAGTGGCTTTTTTGTTGAATACACAGTTGATGATTTGACATGGAATTCTATAGAAGTCAATTTAGATCCACCAATAGTTGAATTTCCGCTCCCAGAACCTCCCATCCACGGCCCAGCAAGGGTATGGTTGCCCGGAGCAGAAACTGCAGATTCAATTCGGTTGAGATTTAGAATTATTGCCAATTATTATTTTTGGATCATTGATGATGTCAGACTTATTAGACCTCCTTGCACGGATTTGGCTATGAGTGATACCATCACCGTTGTCCCCAACAAAATCTGGCATCAGGATCAACTTCATGAAATCCCTGTAGCGGCAACTATTCAAAATTTAGGCTTGTGTTCTCAGGAAGGTGCCATGCTTGTGATAGATGTGATGAATAAAAATACCGGGGATAGTATATTTTATTCACAGAGTTTTATTGTGCCTGATCTTCCTCCCTCGACGAAAAGTTTATTTCCTCTTGGCTGTTGGGACATGCCCTCCTTACCTCCTGCAAACAATTATTTTTTTCAATACACCCTGGTACCGGCTTTACCTGATGCGTTTCCAGAGAATAATTCGTTCAGATCAAAACCATTTAGTATCGATGAACGCTTGATGGCCAAGGATAATGTTGCGACGTACGAACTTGAGCCTGGGTCAGCTGATTTTACTATTTGCAATGCTTATTTTATCCCAAAAGGGAAACCCTATTCTGTTTGTGAGTTTCAGGTGGGAATCGGGAATGCAGGCCAACATCTGCCTTCCGTATTTGGTCTGGAAGAAGGTTTTTTTATTGAATTATACGAAGGTGCAGATGTCAATCAAGATGGAACTGTCGATTTAAATGCAGAGGTTGTTTTGGTGGGCCAGGGTTATCATTTATTTCAGGAAGAGGACAAATCAAAAACCATTTTCAATGTAGCGCTTACGGATTCAACAGGTCTAAACTGTGTGGCACTGTCAGATAGCACGGATTATTTGGCTGTTGTCAAATATGTCCCACCAAATGGACAACACTATCCTTTAGAACTACTCGTTCAGCGAGAACCTGGTTTTTCTCTCAATAGAGCTGTGACCTATTCGGAAGTGAATGGTGGATTGGGGTTGTGCAGGCCTCTCCCTACGACGTTTCTTACGACACAGAAGGATGGTCAATTATTGAATGCAGATTATGGTGAATCCTATGGTGTACCAATGATTCGGTTGGCTCTGGATGAGGTAAGTCCTGTTAAAGAATTACTTCCTTTGTCAGGTGTATTTTCCATTCATCCTAATCCTGTCCAGGATATTATAACGGTTCATATGGATTATGGAAATAATTTGGAAAATGGAATTATTTGTATCAGCAACCTCACCGGTAAAACGATGATGAATCAATTGTTGTCCAGTGTAAATGATTCCACATGGACTTATAATGTCAGCAATTATCCCAATGGTACCTATTTTATTTCCTTCACTACTTTAAGAGGTGTTTACACTGAAAAATTTGTGATTCAACACTAATCTGTGCTGACATTTGATCAAGGATAATAAAAGAGCCATTCACAGTCAGGTGGATGGCTCTTTTTCTTTTTTCATGACCAATTGGGAAGTTCCATTATTGGGATCTGTATTGTCCCTTCACAGTTCAAGGTTCAATGGAGGGTCTGATGATCCTCCTGTTTAATGTTATTTCCATGACCCATGAAATACGAATTCATTCACGCATCAGCTGGAATATCATTCAGTTTTAAGTTTGTATAAAACCAAAAATATCTTCGGGTTTGTTTTGTCACCATTTTTGCGGAGCCGGCAAAAATGCCGCCAAAACAGAATCATGGTTTGTCTTTAACCCCGGGTTTCACCCGGGGCTATTGATGTTGGACCCCTCCGGGGTCTTTCAATCGAGAATGCGGCATTCGTCATAAATTGACGCATTAATGCACCCTTCAAATGCTTCATTCACCACCTTGAACCTTGAACCCGGACGATCCACATGTTGTGGATGTCCGGATCCGGACCCCCGAGCACTCGGGGCGACCGGGCAGCAGAGCGTCAGCTCTGGCATTTCACATTAAACTGCCACGTATCCTGGTGACACTTTCAAACCCAAAGACAACCAGGAACCAGGAACAAAGGAACCTGGAGTAAGCACCCCACTCTCTACCCTCTACCCTCGACACTCTACTCAGGCAACCTTTATCTGCCGGTGTCCCACCGGGCCACGAATACAGTATTGAACCCAGAGTACACTCTAAAGTGTGTGCTATAATTCAAACCCAACTTAAACCTGCATTCGTCTTTACCGTTGCGGTGAGACACCGCGCAATAGCCGGTTCGAGTGAGACAATCGAACCAACAGAGTGAGGTTATGAGGTTATGAGTTTGGAGGTAGAGAGGGATGAGGGATCAGGGGTGAGGAATGAGGCGGGTTTCGGCATTCGGTGTCCTGACGATGCTGCTTCTAGCAGCATGTCTGGATCCAGACCCCCGAGGCTTCGGGGCGTCTGGGTTCGGCCCCAGGATTTGAATGCCCAATGAACCCTGAAGGGGTTGGAGACAATAGCCCCGGGTGAAACCCGGGGTACAGAATAGTTCAAACACAACCCTGAAGGGGTTCAAGAACTGTCAATCGCACAGAATCCTTTCGAACTTATTCCAATTCCTTAAGGCTAGTTGTTGGTGTGGAGTCTCACCAGCTCCCTCTATCTGCCGGTGTCCCACCGGTCCATGAAAACAATTTTCTCACTTTAGTTGGATGCCAACCATTTTCGGTACTCTCAAATAGCAACCGCAAAATTTCAAAGCACATCTACTTTCAGCAGCCGATCACGCCGTTGCGGTGAGACACCGCGCAATAGCCGGTTCGAGTGAGACACTCGAACCAACAGATTATTTATACAATTAGAAGAAATGCTTATCCTTTAAATGGGTCAAGCTCCCTTCTCCTTATTAAGGAGAAGGGTTGGGCCCAGACGATGGCCCTCTTTGGGCCAAGTCTGGATCCGGACCTCCAGCGTCCGGGGATGAGGTTATAATCCGGTGCACAAGCGTCTAGTCGCTCAAACGATGGAGACCATTTGTCATTCCAAGGACACCAGGAACCAGGAATTAGGAACTTGGAACCAGGAACAAGGAACAAGGAACAAGGAACAAGGAATTTGGAACCAGAAACCAGGAACTTGGAACCAAGCCTCCGGCTTGCAGGCTGGAACCCGAAATTCTTACCCCAACGCCGCCAGACTCTCCTCCAGACTCTTCAACTTCGTTTCCCCATCCGCCATTTTCTGACGCTCCCGGTCAACCACCTCATCTGGCGCTCCAGCTACAAATCGTTCGTTGGCTAATTTATTCGCCACAGATTTGATAAAGCCCTTGGTGTAGTTGATTTCTTCCTCCAGTTTCTGCCGCTCTTCTTCCACATTGACTTCCGCTGTATAAGCCATGTAGAGCTTCTCCGTTCCCGCCATGACAGGAAGACTTTGTGCAGGCTCCTCCTTCACGGGTGACAGACTGGCCAGGTTGGCCATCTTGCAAACCAATGCCAATGTACCTGGTTGTGCAAAGAGGGTCTCTGCCTTTTCCGAATGGACATACCACGCTTCGGGCGTGTCCCGCATAGGCATTTGTTTGTCCGCCCGAAGCTCCCGGATCCGGGACACCATTTCATTCATCAGATCCATATCCTCCACGCGTCGTGGATCGATACTGGTCGAACAAGGATAAGCAGTGACAATACAGTCTTCACCCGATGCTCTGTCCCGCAATAGATGCCAGATCTCCTCTGTGACAAATGGCATGAACGGATGAAGCAGATTCATCAATTCTGTATAGAAATCTACAGTGCGATCATACGTAGCGCGATCCAGTGGCGACCCATAGGCTGGTTTGACCAACTCCAGGTACCAACTGCAGAAATCATCCCAAATGAATTTATAAAGTCGTTTCACGCCATCCGACAAGCGGAATTGCGCATAATCTTCCGTCAAATCTTGCTGAAGGACGGCCAACTTTTCCTGCATCCAGGCAATAGCCAACGCATTAATCTGAGCAGCCTCTTGTGTGGGTGCTTTGTCTACCAATTCCCATTGCTTGATCAGCTTGAGTGCATTCCACATTTTATTGCAAAACCGCAATCCCTGATCACACAGCTGACTTTCATTCAGGATGCTCTTCGTTTTTTGGTCGAATGGGGCATCAAAGACGATGTCATTTCCCGCTGCAGCAGCCGATAGCAAGCCGAAGCGGACCCCATCAGCACCATACTTTTCGAGGAGGGCCAAGGCATCGGGACTGTTACCGAGCGACTTGCTCATTTTGCGACGTTTGTTGTCGCGTACCATCCCGGTATAATACACATGCTCAAACGGCATGACCTTCTCCTTTCCGAGCAGCCCTGGCGCCCATTCATAGCCAGCCATGATCATCCGGGCGACCCAGAAGAATATGATATCCCAACCAGTCACAAGAGTCTGGGTAGGGTAATAGTAGTCTAACTCCTTGGTGTCATGAAAGCCATCAAAGACACTGATCGGCCAGAGCCAGGATGAAAACCAGGTGTCAACTACATCCTCATCCTGATACAGATCGTCGAGGGTCAGTTTTGCATGTCCGGTTACTTCCTGTGCTTTCTTCAACGCTTCGGCTGCGTTGATCGCCACAAACGATTGTGGATTTTCAGTCTCCCGTTCGGATTCTAGATACCAGGCCGGGATGCGTTGCCCCCACCACAGTTGACGACTGATACACCAATCCCGAACATTGTCCGGGTTGAGCCAGTTCTGGTACATATTGATGAATTGCGGCGGGTGAAAGGCCACTTCGCCATCCTTCACCGCTGCGAGGGCGTCCTTTGCAAAATCACCCATTTCCAGAAACCACTGCAAAGTCAACCGGGGTTCGACAATGCTTTGCGTCCGCTCAGAGCGGCCCACCTTGTGGATGTAATCTTCGGTCTTGACCAGGAAGCCACCAGCTTCCAGCATCGGAAGGATCTTCTTGCGGGCAGCAAAGCGATCCTCTCCAATCAGCATGCCTGCCGACTCGTTCAGTCGGGCATCATCAGTCAGAATATTGATGGTTTCCAGATTGTGTCGCTGGCCAATCTCGTAATCATTTGGATCATGTGCCGGTGTAATCTTTAAAGCACCTGTACCGAATTCCATATCGACATACGTGTCTCCGATCACGGGGATATCGCGATCGATCAATGGAACACGTACTGTCTTTCCAATAAGATGTTTATATCGATCATCATCCGGGTGGACAGCTACAGCAGTATCGCCCAGGATGGTTTCCGGACGAACTGTCGCAATTGTCAGTCCGTTTTTCGGATCATCCGATAGCGGATAACGTAGGAAATAAAGGGTATCTTTTTCTTCAGAATAAATAACCTCTTCATTCGATAAGACAGTCTTCGCCTCGGAGTCCCAATTGGTCATCCGCATAGCCCGGTACAATTTGCCCTTGCTGTGCAAATCGACGAAGACCTTGATTACCGCTTCGCTCAATGATTCCTCCATGGTGAACCGGGTCCGATCCCAATCACAGGATGCGCCCAGACGCTTGAGTTGATCCAGGATGATGCCACCATATTTGTCCTTCCATTCGAAGGCGTAATTCAGAAACTCCTCTCTGCTGATATCACTTTTCTTGATGCCCTGGTCACGCAGCATGTGAACCACTTTGGCTTCCGTCGCAATAGACGCATGGTCTGTGCCGGGCACCCAGCAGGCATTTTTACCCTCCAGTCGAGCCCGACGAATCAGAATGTCCTGGACCGTATTATTCAACATATGCCCCATATGCAGGACACCGGTCACATTCGGAGGCGGCATGACAATGGTGTAGGCCTCGCGCTCATCCGGTACAGACCGGAAATAGCCCTTGTCCATCCAATAGGGATACCACTTTTTCTCGATTGCAGCGGGCTGGTAATGGGACTCCATAAAGTTTCTTTGTAAGGTATGTTCAGCTATTGTGCCAAATATTCGGCTTTTTCGCCATATCTCGGTTCAAAAGGGAAATTTCATCAATTGAATTCCGGCATTTGGGTGATATACCACGACAGCCATTTCATCTTCACTCCCGGTACGCCAGCCTTCCCAATCCGGCGCAATATGTGCTCTGATCATCTCCTCTCGTGTAGCCGTATTGGACAAAATGATGATCGGCTTGCCCGTCGCTTCCAGCAATAGTCGGTCCAGGACATCAGCACTGGAGGATGACGGAAAAGTCTGCACAGATAGTCCGGTCGCTTCGATGAGTGGACGAATCAATTCCCGGGCAGTAGGGCGTTCCAGAATGTAGATCTCACCGATTCGCGCATCACGAAATAAATGTAGTAATGCCTGACTCTCTGACTCCAGTTGAGCTCGCTCACGAGTTGGAGGATAGGCTACAAGGAAAATGACCGCTCGTGCGGAATCTGCCGGAGGAAGGTCGTATTGGCC
>JAHEAU010000153.1 GCA_024642625.1 Lewinellaceae bacterium | reverse complement strand
TCTACACTTATTATCGTCACACACGACCAGCGAATCAAGGACCGGATTCCTCACGCAATCACTCTGGATCGACATGTTTAGTCTGTGGTTGAGTTGGAAGCATTTGGTATATAAGCCAGCGCAGTTGACCCTGAATCTGGTCTTGCTTGCGTTGAGTACTGGTCTGATAGCTGGTGTGTTGATTTTTAATCAGATGGTCACGGATCGTTTGGACAGAAACCTGGCCGGAATTGATCTGGTTCTTGGTGCAAAAGGAAGTCCGCTCCAATTGATCCTGGCAGGAATGTACCATGTCGATGTACCCACCGGTAATATTTCTCTTCAAGCCGTGAAACCATTTATGCGTTCCGGTCATCCGTTGATTGCTCGGGCGGTTCCACTCTCATTAGGTGACAGCTATCAGGGATATCGTATTGTTGGCACTGACTCGAGCTTTCTCACGCTTTATCATCTGACATTGGATCAAGGAAAACTGAACAATGCACCAATGGATGTTCTGGCTGGGGCCTCGGTGGCGAAAGCTTTGAATCTGACAATTGGAAAGACGTTTCAAAGCGTACATGGCCTGGATGACAATGACGATCTGACCCATGACGGACCTGTATATCGGGTAGTCGGCATTCTGGAACCGAGTGGGACAGTTGCAGACCAGTTATTGCTGACTCCTCTGGAAAGTGTTTGGATGGTCCACGACCATCGCGATCACCAACATGAAACATCTTCTACAGAAGTAGAAAAGGAAATTACTACCGTATTGATCCAATATAAGGTGCGAAATCATCTGACCTTGAATCTGCCTCGCAACATAAATGAGAATACAGAATTGATGGCTGCATCACCGGCTATGGAAATGAATCGGTTGTATTTGTTGATGGGCGCGGGAACGGATATGCTCCACATCCTTGCCTGGATCATTTTATTTGTTTCCGGCCTCAGTATTTTTGTTAGTCTGTACAGCTCTCTGCAGGCTCGCAGATATGAATTGGCTTTGATGCGCGTGATGGGAAGTTCTCCTGGAGGCCTGTTCAGGTTAATTATTCAAGAAGGATTTCTACTGGCTCTGGTTGGTGGATTACTGGGATTAATTCTCGCACATGCAGGCATTTGGGGAGCAGGGAATTTCCTGGAGGAGGAATGGCACTATGCATTTGATGCGTGGATTTTTCTGCCGGAAGAAGGGTGGTTGTATCTGGGCGTTTTGGCATTTGGTGTTCTCGCAGCGCTAGTTCCAGCCTGGCAGTCTCGAAAAGTGGATATTGCCAGTACGTTGGTTGGTTGAGGAGAGAATAAACGCTAAGTCGCGAAGGCACAAAGAGTTATTCTTTAGCTGACCAATAATATAAATTTTACGAAAGGTCAACGACTTTTTGATTATTTGAATGAATTTATTTAGGCCAGGCAGAACGACTTAAGATTTAATCAACCACTTATTCCACACCTCCTTTTCAAAGGTGATTTGTAGTAAATAAATGCCAGGAAGTAAGGTCGATACATTCACTTCCTCTGTTGAGTTCCTTAAATCCTGTTCAAGAATAACCTGTCCAGTCAAATGAATGACTTGTATTTTGACAGGAAATGATGGGGTGGTTTCATTCATCCGAATGTAAAGGGTATTTCCAACCGGGTTTGGGAACAAGTTGATTTCTGAATGTTCAAACGGATAAGAAAGATCTACCTGTGGTCCACTCATTTGCTTTTGTTCCAAACTGATTTTCCATCCTGGATTTACACCTTGACCAGTATATGCTCCACGATAGGTCCAATCCCTTTCGTTGCCATTAAAGTCATTTTGAAAATCGGAGAATGCATTGAATACAGTATTCTGGATCAATGTGGATTTTAGCAGGGATCCCATTGTGGGGTACACATCAATAAGCTCAATATTGGCTGATGTATTTGTGATGTAATTATCTGCATTCATCATTGTAGATGTGATATTGTCCTCAACTTGGGCAGATTGAACGCCTCCCCCGACAATTCGAATCGGCGTCGCATGATCTGAAAAGACAGCATTCCCGATAACATACTTTTGGTAGGCCGGGTCAGTATCCAACAATCGAATTCCCCAAAGCTGATCCCCTATAATTGTATTGTTGAATACAAAAAGTGTCCGCGGGGCGAAATTATTATGATTTTGAAATGTAACGCCATTTCCGCCTACATGATTGACACAGATATTATTGTAAAAGGCAATATTTCCGGTGCCTTGAAAAAGGGATTCAACCGGATTTTGCCAAAATAAATTTCCGTAGATTTCATATAGATCATTGGCTCCGTCTCCGGTTGAAGGAAAATTTCCAACCAGAACATTCGGTCGGGCATTGCCACCTGTGCTGGCATTTTCCACTTTGGAAAAAACGTTGTGCCGGATAATCGTCTTTCCATTTAATGTCATCCCCGGAATCGTACGTGTGTTGATATTTTGGTGTTTGATCTCCATGTTATACCCGATGGTTTGGAGTACCACATTATATTCAATCAGTCCATTGACAAACGGAGCTGATCCATCCGAATTACCCAGATATAATCCAGTTCCCGCGCCTTCAATTGTACAATGACGGATGATCCAATCCCACGTTGTGCACTTGGTGCTGATCCCCACAGTCTGTTGATCACCCCCATGACCGATAATATGGATGCTGTCCAACATAATATGATGTGCCCAATTACCTGAGGTGCCTTCGGCTTTAATAGCATCGATATACGGAATATCAAGGCCATCAATCAGGATGTTATGAAGTTCAACATATGCGGAAGCTTTCATACTGACTGTATTGCAACAGGCATTGCCTTCGAAAATTGTTTTATCGCCGTTTCCGATCAGGACGATGGGATCACTTGCAGTCCCAACCAGATTAAAAATCTTTAATTGTGCAGTATACGTGCCTGAATCCAGCAACAAGGTGTCGCCTGGTTGCAATGCTGCTACCAATGCAGAATAATTTGATGGATTTGCAGGAATGATTTGGCAAGTGGCTTGTTGATAAACAAGGAAGAAAATGGCAAGGGAAATGGCTTTCATTTTGTGAACATTTCTAGAATCAAAAACCCAAATTCTGGGTCATTGGTTCTGGTACTCCAATGATGAAAACTACGCATTTTTCAATTATTCTGTTTATAAAACGAAACGGGGGATGAACATTTGTCCACCCCCCGTTTTGTACAGGAAAAAATTGGAATTTATTGGAGCACACTGGAGCGCATCAATTCTTCAATCTCCTCGACTTCAACCGGGATATGCCCCATCAGATCAACTGGTTCGTGATCTGTAACCAGAATGTCATTTTCGATACGAATACCAAACCCTTCTTCTGGAATATAGATGCCTGGTTCGCATGTAAAGACCATGCCAGCCTGAATTGGATCATATCGGTGATTGCTGTCGTGTACATCCAGTCCAAGATGATGTGATGTACCATGCATAAAGTATTTCTTGTATGCCGGCCAATCCGGATCCTGCTTTTTAATATCATCCTTGCTGATCAATCCAAGGCCGAGGAGTTCACTTTCCATGATACGGCCCACTTCTTTCTGATAGTCTGTCAGATTATTGCCGGGCACAAGCATTGTCGTCGCTTCCTTCATCACGCGAAGGACAGCGTTGTAGACTGCTTTTTGTCGATCGCTGAAAGTGCCATTGACAGGGATAGTCCGGGTTAGATCCGCTGAGTAGTTCGCGTATTCTGCTCCGAAATCCAACAACAAAAGTTCGCCTTCCCCACAACGCTGATTATTCTCATTATAATGAAGGACACAATTGTTTTTGCCTGATCCAATGATGGGATGGTATCCATGCCAGGCTCTATTGCGAATAAATTCATGGCCGATCTCAGCCTCGATTTCATATTCCATCACGCCGGGTTTGACAAATTGCAGCACCCTGCGAAAGGCTGTGTTGGTGATGTCCATGCAATGCCGCATGATCCCGATCTCAATGTCGGATTTAATCATGACCTGCTTTTTCAATATCGGCTGAGCACGGTGGAATTTATGGGCTGGATATTTCGCCATTAAGGCACGAGCCATTCGCGTATCCCGCGACTCTACTTCTGGTTGAAATCGGTCGTTCTCGGTTGTATTGATATAAATGCGCTTGGCCAATAGCATCAACTCATGAAGCACAGGTTCCATCTCATCCAGGAAATACACCTTGTCAATGCCGGATATTTTTCGGGCGTCTTCCTTGGTATATTTATACCCTTCCCAGATGGAGATTTTTTCATTACTCCGTTTGATAAAGGCCACTTCCTGAAAGGCTTCCTTAATGCAATCCGGGAACAGAACGATAATGGCTTCTGCCTGGTCAAGGCCACTGAGATAGAAGAAATTACTGTTTTGCCTGAATTCAAAGTACTGATCGCCGTTTCGCGGCATCTGGTCATTCGAATGGAAAATGGCGATAGACTCGGGTTTCATTTCCCGGGCAAAGCGGCGGCGGTTCTGAATGAACAGCTGGGAGTCAATTGGGTCGTAACGCATGGTTTTCTCTCTCAGTTTGTGCGTAAAAGGAACGTAAAGTACGGGTAATGAAGGGAATTCGCAAGACGGCTGAGCAAGGTCACCCTGTAATTCAAGCAGACATTTGCATGATTCAGCAGGAGCTTATGGTTCAGTTCCCTAATTCAATGATCAATTCTGGCTTTGCCAATCAAAAGGATGTTGGCCAATCGGGTCAGTTTCCGCGCATCAGATACCGTCGTGGTCCCCATTCGACAGAGCTGACATTGCGCCATGTATCGAGGTAGACAAACAGGAGTTCACCATTTTTCAGACTGACTTCGAGCAGGTATTTTTCGCCTCCATCAGGCGCATTTTTGTCGACTTTTTCATCCAGTGCCTTGATCTCCAGATGTTTTTCCACCCATTCGGTGCCTCCGTCTTCGTAGAGTAATCGGGTTTTGAAGGTCAGATAGTCGACAATATCAGTTTCGATACGTGCACCCGTTTCAACCAAAAGCGAGCTATCAGCCAGAAGGTTATCTATAGATAATTGAAGAGAATCAATGAGATCAACTTCCTTCTTTTTCAGTTTTTTCTTTTTTAGCGTATGCTCGATCTCCCGCGTGAAGTGAAAGGATGTGCTGTCATCAATGGCCAGGATTTGTTGTTTTTTATTCACTTGATCGATCAATAAAAAAGGTTTGATAGATGTCCCCCATAAGGAGTCTTTATCTGCTAAAAAGATCTCCCTGCGATCAGTATACCATTGTCCGTTTGTATCATATTCCTTTTGCGACAGTAGTGGCAGCCAGAAGATGATTTCTTTTTCATTTGGTGAACGTTTGAAAATCACTGCGTCAGCTTGCCGGTATTTGTTGAGGATGACTTTCAGGTGACCCTGTAAGGTTGGGTTACGGGCATTCATCAGGTTGAGGATATAGCCGTACTCTGCTGGGTTGATATTGTTGATGCTGTATACTCCGGCAATATCGGGTCCTTCAATGAAGAGGTTGTTTTGGGTGACACCAAAACTGTACTCTCCGGGTCCGAACTTGGACTTTCGTGTATCTGGAATTTCCAATTCTGAGGGTCGAAATTGCCAGCCAATCAGGTCAGTGGGATCCTGAAATTTGCGATCACTGACATAAGTGTAAGATACAAACTGTGCGGAGGCGATGGTGCCTGTGAACAGGAGTGCAAGGGCGGTTATCCAAAGTTTCATAGCTTGAAGTTAAGGAGTTCAGGGGTTATGGAGTTTAGGCGAGCGGTGTGGTACACAAAGATGCCAAGACGCGAAGATGTTTAGGGAATATTTGCCACGAAGGCACGAAGAACACGAAGGCGCACAATGGATATCCAGATTATGGAGTTCAGGCGTTATGGATAGAGGGAGCTGAAACGGGATATGAAAATAGTTATCGGTCTTTATTTGGACGCCAATGTAGCCCGGGGTTTTAACCCTGGGAATTATGGACTATTGAACTTTTAAAAACCATTTTAATGGTTTAAAAAGTTAGGCTTTAGATAAACCCATTAATGAAACAGCGAGTCGGCGGGGATGCGCAGACCGGGCATCAATTCATCCAGCCAAATCAAGGTTGAATCAACCATCGATGTATCTACGACTGTCAAAGCTAAAGCCGCAGGGCCACGCAACGTCACATCGCCGGTAAATGATAATGAATCTACAGGAGGGATAAGGCCCCTGCTTTGCATCCTGCTCGCTATAAATCGATTAAATTCAGTCCATTGTGGCCGCAAAGCCAAACCCTCAAAATACCAGCGATATTTTTTTGGTTTGGGGACAATGCTGGCCAGATAAATACATTCTGATAAATCCAGGTCAGCCGGATTTTTTGCAAAATAAAATTCAGCAGCTTGTCGAACACCATAAATACCGGGACCCCATTCGATTAAATTGAGATACACTTCAAACATCCGCTCCTTGGGCGTGAGGTGTTGCCCTTCAATAAGCCAGACCAACAGGATTTCTTCCAGCTTTCGCGCCAGGAATTTCTTTCGATTAAGGAAAACGTTTTTGACCAATTGCATGCTAATCGTACTCCCACCTCGAGCAAATCGTTTTTCCTTCAGATTCTGAATCATAGATTCTCGAATGGCGTCCATCAGGAACCCATGGTGGATGAAAAAGGATGGATCCTCACAGGTCAATATTGCATTGCGCAATTCAGGGGCTACTGCTTCAAAAGGAACCCAGCTTGGATTTTCAGGTCCTACTAAAAATTGCGTGCTCAGTCGGTCATTTTCATACACCTGGTGAACAAATGACGAGTTCATTTTCCGAAGGTCTGTTTTGCCAAACTCGAGGATTTTGAAATGGTTTCCAACAAGGGCAGAACGAAGAACAGACTGATCCAGACTATCCTCTCGAATCATCAAATCAAATGAATATTCGAGTGTACCCTCCGTTTTTATTCCCTCCAGGTTACGAAACATTCCAGCAGGTAATGAGGAAAAGAAATTCGTTGATTGGACAGGAGGAATGCGAACCTGAAGAGCGATCTGTCGATCGGAACTCAATTTAAGAGAACCACCAAAATGACCATCAACTTGATCTACAGTAAAAGTGCTGATCGTGTCCAGAAGAATATCCCGAGCACCGATTTTCCATTGGACATCCATCGCGAGCAGTGGCAGAGTGACCAGACTGTCTGACAACCGGGCATGGGACAGATGAAGTTGATCAGTCTGTCCAAACAGGCGAAAGGACAAATATTCGCCGTCCATTTTCAAATCAGAAAATCGAAGTCGGGCATCTGACAACGCTGTCCATAATCCACCCATTTCATAAAATCCAGGCATAGTCAGAGGTTTGCTGCCATTACCTGCCAGAGTAATGTCAAAACTCTTTTCCTGTCGATCGACAGTTCCATTTAGACTGCCATGTTGATCCATCAATGGACTAACGACGCTGAAATTTGTATTCAGACGACCACTTCTAAGACGAACCTCATTTGCGATTAATGCGTATTCGTTTCCGACATAATTGATATTCAGCCAAATATTTTCCATGTCGAGCCTGTCGGGCAACCAGCGAAATGCGAGATTGAAAAGTTCGGAAAGTTGACTGCTGAAATTAGCAGTCGATGGGCTGACAGATTCGTCCGATTTCTTTTTACTTGATTTTCTGAGCCAACCATAATTATTGTCCAGTGAATCACAATATATGATGTTCAATCCGCCTTCACGTAGTCTGACGGAAGCGGGAAGTGGACGGCCGATGAATAACGGTAATATCCGCAATTTGACTTCCAATTCCTGGAGTGAAAACAGCGTATCCGCTTCAGGGCTGGTGATCTGAATTCCCTCAAGTTGGACACTTCGCCAACCAGAAAATCCAGAATTATGAATGGTAAGTTGTCCGCCAAATTGATTGTGAAAACGCGTCTCAACCGTTTCTACCACCCGATGAAGAACAGAGGTGCGAATTGAAAAATACACGACAATTAGGCCAAGCAAAAATATGCCGGCTCCAATTCCTAATCTACGATAAACTATTCGTGTTAAATTCAAAATGACAGATTAACCTATTCGATTAATGTGCTTCCAGCCAGTTATTCCCCGTTCCCATGCCAACCAATATAGGGACATTCAGATCAGGGATGGCATGTTGCATCAGGTTTTCAATAATCGGTTTGACTTTTTCCAATTCCGGTTTGTACACATCAAAGACCAATTCATCATGCACTTGCAAGATCATTTTAGTCCGGTATTTTCCTTTTTCCAATGCTTCCTGGATCTGGATCATGGCCACCTTGATCATATCGGCAGCCGTGCCCTGGATGGGTGAATTGACAGCCATTCGTTCTGCATTGCTCCGTTCCAAACCACTTTTGGAATTGATATCTCGTAGGAAACGTCGGCGACCCAATAACGTCTCCACATATCCATTTTCCCGTGCGAATTCCACCGTTGTATCCATGTAGTTTTTCAAGCCCTGATATTGAGAAAAATAGGCTTCGATCAATTCGCCTGCTTCCTTGCGGGGGATATTTAATTGCCGGCTCAAGTTGGTTGAACCTGCCCCATAAATGATGGAAAAGTTGACCGTTTTTGCATTGCGTCGTTGATCGCTTGAAACCTCCTCCAGAGGTACACCATAGACCCGA
>JAHEAU010000152.1 GCA_024642625.1 Lewinellaceae bacterium | reverse complement strand
AGCATCCAGTGACGATGTTGCTTCATCCAGAATCAGGATGGATGGATCTCTCAGGATGGCACGTGCAATGGCAATCCGCTGTCGTTGTCCACCTGAGAGTTTGATCCCACGATCTCCTACGATCGTGTCCAGGCCTTCCGGAAACTGCTGGATAAATTCCATTGAATTGGATAGTTCAGCAGCCTGTGTGATCTCAGACTCAGAAGCGGAAATTTTACCGTAGCGGATATTATCGCGAATGGTGCCGCCGAAGAGCATGACTTCCTGAGGTACAATCGCAAAATGTTGTCGATAGGATGCAAGGTCCATTGTGTTGACGTCCTTACCATCTAAAAAGATGGTTCCATTCTCCGCTGAATAAAGTCTCAAGATCAATTGGACAATCGTGGATTTGCCAGCCCCGGATCCACCTACCAGAGCGATCTTCTGCCCTTTTCCCATTGTCAGATCAATGCCTTGCAAAACGGGAAGGTCAGGTCGCGAAGGGTAGGAAAATGCCAGGCCCTTGATTTCAATTTCACCCCGCACCTTTGATCTGATTATACTGATCTCACTGGCTTCAACTTCACCCTCCTGGGAAAGGAGTTCCATGATCCGTTCGGAAGCGCCTATAGCACGAAGGATCTGCGTATAGAGGTCGCCCAGGCTTCCCATAGAACCACCAATGATGGCTGTGATGACAATAAAGGAAATCAGGTCTCCAGGTGCCATCTGGTCTGCCTGAACCATTAACGCTCCACGCCACAACACATAAAACATAGCTCCAAAAAGAATAGCTATCACAAATGCGATAAAGAGGGAACGCATCAATCCCAGTCTCATCGCCAGACGGACAACTTCCTGGTTGCGCTCCTTATAGCGATTCAATTCAAACCACTCATTGGTAAAGGTCTTTACGACTTGAATGGTTTGGAGTGTTTCATCAAGAATGACATTGGTTTGTGCCAGGACATCCTGACGTTGTCTTGAGAGTCCCCGAATATATTTCCCAATAAAGAGTGCCAGGATGACAATGACAGGGAAGGTAGCAAACATGAAAAAAGCCAGGTCTGGGGTCTTATAAATTAAATAGGAGATCCCGAAGATCAGAATGATGATCTGACGAAGAAATTCGATAGAGGTCAGACTGAGCGTATCCTGCAACTGTTGGACGTCATTGGTGGTTCTGGAGGTCAGTTCGCCAACGCGATTTTCTTCGAAAAAGGTAATCGGAAAGGTGATCATCTTCCGGAACAGGTGCCCTCGAATATCGGCCATAGCGTGTTCACTGACATAGGTCGTCAACATCACTCTGAGGAAGGAGATTAGACTTTGAACGACCAGAATGACCAATAATCCCAGACCAATCTGATCAAGGGTAAATCCATACTCCCCTTTCCCGGTAACGACATTGATGATTTCTCCAGAACCAATTGGAAAGACCATAAATACTGTGCTAGACAAAGCAAGTAAAAGCATGCTGAGTATAAAGGGCAAACGATAGGGCCGCAGATAAGAAAATAACTGCAGTGCCTTACGCGCAGATGCTTTGGAAAATTTGGGGGGTGCTTCATCCTCCGGAGAGGAAAAGCCACGTCGTCGTCTGGCCATATATCAGGTAAAGGGGTGTAACTGAAAAAACCTGCTGTCGGTTCATTTGAAGTGTGCCCGCGTAAAATTGCCCGATTTTAAGGCAATTAACAGGGTGATTAACATATCATTTGGAAAGTTGTGGGCCTCTGGAGCCGAAAGATTCATTCATGTTCTTAATTTCGCACTACTATTTCACATCTACCGTTTAATTTGACGAACAATGAAGAAGCAACTGATGAAATTCGCAATTCTGTTTGGTTTCGGCCTTTTCCTGGTCGCTTGTGGTAACTCCGAAGAAGCTGCTCCTGCAGAGGAAGCTGCTCCGATGGAAGAAGCTGCTCCAGCACCTGCTCCAGAAGAAGCTGCTCCTGCTACCGAAGGTACAGAAGCTGGCAGCACTTTGGTTCAGCCAGAGGAAGGTCAGTAATTAAACTGACACTCTCTTCGGAGAGTCGCCAAACAAAAAAAGGCCCGTCCAATTGGACGGGCCTTTTTGTTGGTTCCCATAAAGCAGTTCGTCGAAAAAAGAAAGCCGTACCCGGGATGATGGGTACGGCCGACTCCAAATTATAATCCCATGAACATAAAAATCGTTTGGCGGAGGCTAGCTCCAAGAACGTTCGTCCAGCAGTTGAACGCTCTTTAATGTCTTTGTCTCTTCCGACAATACAAATATGCGAAGCCCCTATGCGGTGAACAAAGACAAAAAAGCAATACAATAAGATTAATTCTTTTCGAATACTGAATTACTTACAGCGTATTCAGCTGAATACTAATGCATTAATTAATAACAAGGAGTACAGATTTTCCTCCATTGTGAATTTAATGCTCTAAATAATTACTTCCAGGGGTCCTGAAATGACGGATTTTGTACAAAAGAAGTATCCGTCATGGTATGCAAAAGTGCGATCAACGCCTGCTTCTGTTTTTGATTCAGTCCGAGTGGGTGCATGTTTGCATCATAATTCTCGGTCACATGCCCACCTGAATTATAATGCTCAATGACTTCTTCCAAAGTTTGGAACCGACCATCATGCATATACGGCGCCGTCAGAGCAATGTTCCGTAAGGTAGGCGCCCGAAACCGTCCGTTATCCAGATAGTTACCAGTCACCTTCCCACGACCGAGATCAGAGAATTCCGTGAGACTGCCAACACTGTCGATTGCATTATTGAAATAGTTGTTCGTCGTCAAGAGTGCACTACCATGACAGTGGCCACATTCTGCATCAGGTACAGCCGGTTCAAAATCAAAAAAGAGATCATAACCGAGTTGCTCCTCTTCTGTCGGAAAATCTTCAAACCGGATAAAGAGCGCATCATACCGCGAATTCGCACTGATCAGAGTGCGCTCAAATTGGGCAATAGCTTTCACTGCCAGCTCCCTGGTAATCTCCCGCTTGTCATTGATTCCGAACGCCTGTCGAAACCAGGTGGGGTATTCTGAACTGCGGATCAATTTATTAACGACCCTGGCCCAATCTTCATGCAACTCAAGGGGATCCTCGACCGGCAACAACGCCTGATCCTCAAGTGCCGCAGCGCGTCCATCCCAGAACAAACCATGAAACGCAAAGCCGATATTGGCGAGGCTCATAGAGCTTCGTTTGCCAAACAACCCATCTACGCCGAGACTAAATGCATTTCCATCTGTAAAACCGAATTCCGGCAAATGGCAGCTTGCGCACGACATGGAGGAATCCGCGCTCAATCGATTATCATAGAACAATCGCCTACCCAACGCAATCCCTTCCTCAGTCAGAGGATTATCTGATGGGATCTCAAGCTTAGGAAAGTCAACCGGAACCTGAACTGTGCGTGGAGTCGGTGAAAACGGAATGCCCGTCAGATCGCAATCTGTACAGTCCGGAGTTGGATCATCTCGACGACAGCTTCCCAAGAGGAAGATGATGAGAGCGACAACGAATGCATAAAACCAAACATTAGAACATTGAAAACGCATGCTCGTAATTATCCATGATCAATAACATCGCGGGCTCTCCAGGTGAATGAGCGTTCGGTTCAGCTTCGATATTCCAAAAGTTGCCATCGCTTTGATGCAACAATTCACGAACATCTAATTCAAGGCGAAGCGGGGTCACTTGCCCTCCTTTGATTTGTGTGGTATATTGAAACGTTATTTCCCGATATAACCCATCCCCACCCGTATGATAGGAAAATGGAAGAGAGAAAACACCATTTCCGTTCACATCTGCCAAACCTTGTGTCTTGGTAAAGATAAAGCTGTCCCATGCATCCCAATATCGATTTGCGCCGATTGAAAGCGGGTGCCCACTGGGATAATCCTGAGGTTTTGTTCGATTGATTATTGTATCCACACCGATTCCCACAACAAATGCCTGATAATCTCCATTTGGAATGCCATCAAACCGGAAAGTGATCCCAGCCGCCGCCTTGGCAGCATCTGTATTTGTGGTTGAAAAGTCGACAATATCTACCTCATTCAACGAAACTGCAACGCCCTGACTATTTACCAATCTGACATTAGACAGAAGGTAGTCTACCAGATAGAATTTCAATGCGCTAAAGTTCACTGGATAGGGATAGGCCTTTCCAATGATCAAATCCTCACCATCGAAAGTCGCCTTGCAAGTCAATTCAATAGAACCATTAATGGGTCCATCGTCCTTTTTCTCGCACGAAGATCCTGTAAACAGGACCAATGCAAGAAAACCAATCAGAGTCAATCTCATGGAAATTCTTGTTTAATCAATGATTGAATGCTGAAATGAGCTTAAAGGTTTCCATAACGAAAAGATAAGGCTATTTGCTGCAGCCATTCAGTGACATTGATCACCTCCGGAGCGATAATATCCTCTTTTGCCAGCCAGGACAGATAATTGATTGTAATAGGAATTTCAATGTTGTATCCAATGGCCACATTGACCTCAGTCGCCAATGTGACCCGTTGCGGTTGAACTGCTGTCCACCGCAGCGTATCACCTGGCGGTGATTGGGGCCAGTGTGCCGTAGCCACCCCTTTGTACCCCTCACCTTCAACGTACAGCCCTGAGAGCGGCGCGTTGAGTGGATGTTTCGTCGGAAAGTCCGAAGGCACTTTATCAGTCATCGCCGGTAACAGTCCAATCTGAAAGGAAATCGAATCCATTTTTCCAGAAGTAACCAATGTACCAATTGAATAGGACGACAGACTTCTTTGAATCTGAATGACATCGTTTTTGACCCAGGTCATAGATCCATCTGCCTGGGTCAGTAAAATAGTATCTGCCACTTCAATCGCCCCGACATCCCGCATATAAAAGATGAAGTCGGACAAGTAGAATCGCGCACTCAATAACCGATAGGCCTGACCCAAATCATTCGTATAAATTGAGTCTGGTGACTGGAACAATGTGTCCGCCGCATGGGAAACAATCAGTTTAACTTGCGGGTAGGTACAGCAACAGTTTTCATCGGCTGCAGCATTAAAATTGGTAGCCCGAATATCCAGGCAACCCTCTGTCGGTTTGGCACAAGAAAAAACGATGAGACAACTATAACTAAAAAGACTAAGCGGAAGGAGTCGGCCCATTACCCTGGTGAATATCATGAAGAATTCGTTTAACCTGGACAGAAAAGTCTTTGGTCATCATCCACTGAAAATAATTCGGATCGCGGGTGATTACTTCTTTGACCGACTGCCCGGTATATTTCCCGAAATTGAACACAACCTGACCCTTTTCATCAAAGCGTAACCGCTGTGTGGCATCGAGCACACGAAGGTCGTTTGTGAAATCGTGAAGCTGCTGGACATCTGGCTGAATCGGTTCGGGGATGACCGTGCCATCACCGTCGATGAGATCAACTCCCTTGTACATATCAATCTGGCCGCTCAATACATCAATTGTAGCGCGAACATCCTCCAGTGCATCATGGGCATCTTCAAAATCCCGGTTGCAATAAAATTTGACAGCCGCTTTCAGTGTCCGTGGCTCCATTTTATAAAAGATGCGCTGGACATCAATCAGACGACGGTGATCAATCTGAAAGTCGAGGCCAGCCCTGTCGAATTCCTCCATTAAAAAGGGGATATCAAATCGGTTGGAGTTGTATCCGGCCAGGTCTGCATCGCCGATAAAATCAAAAATGTCTTTGGCTATTTGATCGAATGTCGGCTTGTTTCTGACATCATCCGGCGTGATCCCGTGAACGGCCATGGCCTCTTCCGAGATGGGTATTCCCGGGTTGACCAACATGCAGCGCTCTTCCGGGTCCCGTCCATCTGCGAAATACTTGATAAGGGCGATCTGGACGATACGGTCACGGATGACATGCAATCCAGTAGCTTCAAGATCAAAAAAGATGAGGTCCTTTTTCAGGATGGGGAGCATAGTTCCATATTTGTGGTTAGACCAAAGTCTAACGAGAAAGTGAATATGAGGACATACCTGGAGAAGACCAGTCGGTCATGGTGCCATCCTCAGCGCTAAAGATAAGGTAGGCATCTACCCCGGACAAACTTCCGATGAGTTCCTTTGCTTTCTCCACTCCGAGCACCATGCATGTGGTGGCCAGGGCATCAGCGGTCATGCAGTCCGAGGCAATGATGGATGCACTCAATAATCGTTTTCGTTCGGGATATCCCGTTTTGGGGTTGATGGTATGGCTGTATTTCACACCATTTACTTCATACAAGTTGCGATAATTACCGGAGGTGGCCATTGCCTTGTCTGTCAATTCGACACTGGAGTATAATGCACTGAGTGCTGCCTCCTCCAAGGGAACATTTATGCCGATTCGCCAGTTGGCGCCTCTTGGACTTTTTCCGGATGCGAGGCTTTCCCCGCCAATATCAACCAGAAAATCATCGACCCCCTGGCTGATGAGGTAGTTACCCACAAGATCCACACCATACCCTTTAGCGATGGCAGAAAAATCAAGCTGTATATCCTTATTGGGTTTCGACAATCGCCCAGGACCCAGAGTATCCAAACCAACCAGTGCAGACAAACCGACCAAAGATCTCAGGCGTGATACCTCCATGCTGTCCACACGATTCACCTTTTCTTTCCCTGAATACCCAAACCCCCAATAGTTGACGAGTGGCATGACTGTTGGATCGAACGCCCCTCCTGAAAGTATGTAGACTTCCCTGCTTTTGATCAAATTCTGGATAAAATGGCTGTCTTTTTCCGAAAATGTCATCCCATCTACAGACTGATTAAATCGGGAGATGACCGACGAATCGATATAGGTTGATACTTCAAGATTAAGGGCGACCAATAAGGAATCAATGCTGGATTGCATATTGCGCTGAAGGGAATCTCCATAGGTCACAGCATAGTATGTACCCATGGTTTCACCTCGCAATTTGACATAGGTGGTTTCTACTGTTCCCACATCCGAATCCACCTGCTTGCAAGAATACAGAACCAGGACCAAACTGATTAGAAAAATGAGCCCTTTAGCCAAGATTTTCATCGCCTGGATTTCAAAAGGTGATCCAATGAATAGTTGCCTGGTCCAAGGATGGCAATAGCGAGAAATGCTGTCATATAAAGTAGTCCCAATTCTCGATCACCCCAAGGATCACCAGCATGAATAACAAGTACTGCTACCGCCATGGTGATGACCAAGGGCAATGCTGCCCAGCGGGTAAACAATCCAATGGCGACCAGTATTGCACAAAGCCCTTCTGCAAATACGGCTAATCCGAGAGACATTGTAGATCCCAAACCGATGGGGTCTGGAAATGAGATGGGACCTCCGCTTATAAGCTTTTCGAATTTACCCCACCCGTGGAACAGCACCATACCCAGCCCAAATGCGAGTCGCAGGAATAAGAGTGCCAGATTTTTGTATTGACTGAATTGTATGTTCATTATTCAACTGATTTGTGATCTGTTTGAGCGGCTTCCTCCTGCACGCCGTGTAGCTGAACAGGGGCTTGTCGTTTTCTAATACGCATATTCAGCACCTCGACGATCAAGGAGAAGGCGATAGCAAAATAGATATATCCTTTGCTGACATGTTGATGAAATCCCTCCATCACGAGCATCACCCCAATCAGAATGAGGAAAGACAGTGCCAGCATTTGGAGAGTCGGATGTTTGTTGATAAATCGGGAAACTGGACCGGCATAGGCCATCATGATCAGGATAGAGATAATCACGGCGATGATCATAATGACGACATCCTTGACCAGTCCGATCGCTGTCAAAATGGAATCGAATGAAAAAACCAGATCGACCAGGACGATTTGAACGAGGATGGCACCGAGAGTGGCTTTAACCCCAATCTTCATTTCCTTTTCGCTTTCTCCTTCGAGTTTGTGATGGATTTCAGATGTGCTTTTAGCTATGAGAAAGAGGCCACCCAGCAGGAGGATCAGGTCTTTCACACTGATATCAATGGGTTCCATACTATCGAAGAAGGCCGGAATACTGAATAGTGGGTTTGTCAATGAGATGATCCAGGTGATCCCTAGCAGGAGTAGTATACGGAAGATCAAGGCCAGACCCAACCCGAGATTTCGCGCTCTGGCTTGTTCAGTTTCAGGAAGTTTGTTAGCGACAATGGATATGAATATGATATTGTCGATCCCCAGGACGACTTCCAGGAAGGTCAGGGTCAGGAGGGAAATCCAGATCTCAGGGGAGGAAAAGTCCGGCAAGGACAACCACATCATCAACGTATGCATTGGGCAATGGATTTGGTCACAATGTTACGAAAACGAAGGGAGTGTGGGGAGTGGGGAGTAGAGGGTGGAGGGTTATTTCGTTATTTTGTTATTGGGTTATTTCGAAGGACCAGGGATGAGGGAACAGGGATGAGGGAACAGGGATGAAATTGGTATTGGGTCCTGGGTTTTGGGCATTGGGCACTACAAGTCAAAGCCTCCTTCAATGGGTAGTGGGTTATATCGATTTTGCGTGATTTCTAAGCATTCGTGTTGGATTGTAACGGCTGCTTCAGCTGCTGTATTCCAGTCTTGAATGCGGAGATACACAATGAGGGTGCTATTTCGTGATTGGGTTATTTCGAAAGGCGGAAATCGGAAAGCGAAAGGCGGAAGGCGGAAAGCGGAAAGCGTGACCTTGCCTGCCGTCGAGTCAGGATAGGGCGAATAGTGAATA
>JAHEAU010000151.1:8394-8764 GCA_024642625.1 Lewinellaceae bacterium | reverse complement strand
AACCCATAAACGCCTCCTCTTCTCTTGGATAACCGGGAAGTCTGAGGCAATCAGGTTTTGAGCATTTGAATTTGAGATTTGAATTTTACTTGCCAGCCGAGAAGCTGGTTTGTCTTTTGAGATTTATAATTTGTTGCTTTAACCTCCAAGCCACTGGTGTCTTTGGGAGTCTGTTACACTTCTTACGCGCCGGTCAAAAACCCTGGGCTACATCTGCTTCGGGGCTTGAGTCGACTGCAGTTCTTCCTGCAGATTTGTAGATGTCGTTTGGCATATAAACCCATAAACGAATAAACTCATAAACACCTTCACTCCCAACTCCTCCTTTCGGGCATTTGAATCTGTGATTTGAATTTTGTTTGTCTTTTGA
>JAHEAU010000151.1:0-8384 GCA_024642625.1 Lewinellaceae bacterium | reverse complement strand
ATCGGTTTGGATAAATGCTTGGGTGGCATAGTTAGCCAGATCAATCATGCATAGTCGACCTGTCCGACCATATCCCGGAAAGGCAAAAGGATCGTGGATATCTCTGGTCGTCACGTGCAACGTGGGCGCGGGAACAAACCGACCCTGATCATTGGTGTATGCCTGGGAAAAGAGTTCGGTCATACCATATTCAGAAGAAACAGATTGGACACCAAGCCCAGTTTTCAATCGGTCGTGCAACTGTTCACGGATCAGTTCGGGTCCCATGCCTTTCATACCACCCGTTTCCAGGATATGGACACCATTGTCCCAATTCAATTGTCGTTCTGCCAATTTCAACAAGGCAAAGGTCACACCGAGCAACATGACAGGTACATTTCTGGCGAGAAGTTGATTGACAATTTGGATAAGTCGATCATGATCCCGAAGAAAGAAATCACTTTCCGGATAAATGGACCCTTTGATAAACTGTTCTGCCATCGTGATCAACGAGGAGCCTTTCCGGTCCAGATAACCAGGCAACAAGGCCAGCCAGCACCAGGATGCAGGATCGCCGTAGGCCTGCTTGAAGCCCCAGTCTGTTATTTCCTGATACCATGCAAGATCCTTAACGAGATGTGTGCTCGTCGAATGGCTGGTTGATCCACTCGACCGAAACTCTGTTTGGGGGGCCCATGATCTAGTTTGCACCAGATTGGATTTGAAAAAGGCAATTGGTAAAAAAGGAATGTCAGTGACAGATTGAACACTGTTCGGTTCCCTGCCGATCAACATACAGAACTGCTTATAGATCGGGTTGCTCTGGAATTGTTCAGCAAACAGATTCAAGGCAAGGCTGTCAAAGTCCAACATGGCTTTGTCCCGAATGGCGGATTGCCAATAGTTGTCAATTATTTCCACGTCGCGAAGGTAATTGATCCTGTTGTCACTGCTTTTCGATAGAAAAATATCAAGTGACTAACCAAAATGCACGTTCTTTGCGTTATGCTTACTATGAATAGGATAGCCCTCTTTTTCCTTGCGAGTGTAGCATTGGCGAGTTGCCTGAATCCACCTAAATATCCGATCGAACCACAGATCGGATTCCTTCGCATGACCAAAGGCACAATGGTCCAAAACCAGTTGAATACAGATTCCCTCTTGCTGACAATCAGTTTTACGGATGGCGATGGTGACATTGGACTTGAAGGAGGTGGGTTTGATCTCTTTATAACGGATACACGCGACAATGTAATGCCACCGGCTTATCGGATACCAAAAGTACCGGAACAAGGAATTGGTAACGGAATCAGTGGAGAGATTTCATTCATTATTTATACTACGTGTTGCTATTTTCCAAATGGTCAGGATCCGTGCACATCGAGTACGGTTTATCCCGTGGATACCTTGAGCTATCTGGTCTATATCAATGACCGGGCAGGTCATCAGAGCAATGTGATCGAGACACCTCCGATCCTGCTGCAATGCCAATAGCTGTACCACTTTATTTGTTTCAATCCGGACACCATGCCCCTAGCACCCTCAGAACTGATTCTCAACCCGGACGGATCCGTCTTTCATCTCGCACTCATTCCAGAGCAGTTGGCCGACCTGGTATTTCTCGTCGGTGATCCTGGACGAGTTGCTAAAGTATCTGTCTGTTTTGATCGGATTGAGCATCGGGTTGAAAAGCGTGAATTCAACACCCATACTGGAGTGATTGGTGATCGACGAATATCTGTCGTGAGTACGGGTATTGGCACAGACAATATTGACATTGTTCTGCAGGAATTGGATATCCTGGTAAACGTGGATCTGGAATCGAGAGAGATCAAATCCACTAAAAAGAAACTTGACTTGATCCGCCTCGGCACTTCGGGTGCGTTCCAGCCAGACATTGAACCAGGATCTATTGTACGTACACATTTCGCATTGGGTTTAGACCCGTTGATGCACTTCTATGATGCCAAGGAACAGATGGCAAATGATCTATTGGATCAATTCCATTCATTTGCAGATACCCATTTTCGGTTGCCTGTAAATCCGTATGCTTTTCAAGGTGATAGCAAACTCTTTAATTGGTTTGCTACTGATATTCCCCTGTCCGGGATTACAATGACGCTGCCAGGTTTTTATGGCCCACAGGGACGAGTAATCCGTCTTCCAGTTCATGATTCGAAGATGTGGAATACACTGGCGGATTTCAGGTATAATGGCAGCCAGCGAATTACAAATCTGGAAATGGAGTCAAGTGGCATTTATGGCTTGTCAAATCTCCTTGGCCACCGTGCTCTTTCTATGAATCTGATCCTTGCAAACCGGTCACGAGGCACCTTCCTGAAAGACCCCGCCAGCTCCATGCAGTCGATGATAGAGACTGTTTTGTCGAATTTACCTGAGGCGAGCACAACCTAAAGGACACCTTTCCTGTTTGAAGCACCATCTGCCCGTCTTTTGGGCTAATCGATGAACGATTATCACTATGCTAAATTTTTTAACCCGCTCTATTCCGCTCGTTGGATTGATGCTCATTTTCTCAATTCAATTGAGCGGCCAACGAACGGTTACTGGTACGATCCGGGATGCCTCTGATGGAGAAACGTTGATTGGTGCTACAGTCCGTCTCGCGGGAAGCGATCGCGGGACGTTTACGAATTCATATGGCTTTTATTCCCTGACACTGGAGTCAGATACCGGTCAGATCGTTATCTCTTACGTCGGATATCAAGACCAGGTCATCAAAATTGGTCCAGGCGTCTCCAATCCGGTCATTATTGACCTATCTTCTGGAAAATTATTAGAAGAGGTCGTGGTGAAATCCAATTCCTTTCGCGAACAGCTTGGATCCACCCAGATGGGTGTCCAGGAACTAACGATGCGGGAGGCCAAATTGATCCCGGTCGTCTTTGGTGAAGTGGATATCATTAAAACACTTCAACTCAAGCCGGGTATTAATTCAGGTTCTGAAGGGAATTCTGGACTATTTGTTCGCGGAGGTTCATCCGATCAAAACCTTTTCATTTTGGATGAAGCTATCGTTTACAATCCAAACCACTTATTTGGATTCTTTTCTACATTCAATTCTGATGCGATCAAGGATGTTAAAATTTATAAGGGAGGATTTCCGGCACAATATGGTGGTCGATTGAGTTCTGTGATTGACGTGAAGCTCAATGATGGAAACAATCAAAAAATTTCAGGAACGGGTGGTATCGGGTTGATCTCCTCCAGGTTAACCTTGGAGGCACCTTTGGTCAAGAATAAATCGTCGATCATTCTTTCTGGCCGACGGACGTATGCCGATCTGATCACCCGTGCTGTCAATAAGTCAAATGAAGGCAATAAAGAATTCAATCCGATTCCGGATTATTACTTCTATGATTTAAATGCAAAGGTCAATTACACATTGAGTGACAAGGATAAGCTGTTTATCAGTGGTTATTTCGGTCAGGACCGATTCGGGTTTGATAACGAAAATTTTCAATTCAACTTTGACTGGGGTAATGTCACAAGTACAGCTCGTTGGAACAGAGTAATCACCCCACAATTATTTATCAATACAACATTTACTTTTTCTGACTACAAATACCAGATCTCGAACGAACTCACCGGGTTTTCCTTCAATTTACAATCCCGGATTCGGGATATGAATTTGAAGTCTGACTTCACGTATGCACCTTCGAATGATCATCATATCCAGATGGGAGCTGAAGTAACCCGTCACCTCTTTACTGTTGGCCGACTAAAGGCCGGAAGTGACGATGGCGAGATTTCCTTCTCGGCTGGTCAGGACCTGGATGCATGGGAGGCTGGTGCCTATATCCAGGACGAATGGACGATCAATGATCGCTCTGCACTGAGCATGGGGATGCGGCTTTCTGGATTTTTGCAAAAGAAAAAAGTCTACGGGGCTCTCGAACCTCGACTGGCCTATAATTATCGTGTGACAGAGGATCTTTCTGTGAAGGCTAATTACGCGCGAATGGTGCAGTATCTCCACTTGGTGGCAAACTCATCTATTTCTCTTCCAACGGATATTTGGTATCCTTCGACGGCTGGAGTACGCCCTCAGACCAGCGACCAGGTCGGTGTGGGATGGCAATATTTGCTGGGAAGTCAATTCCTGCTCAGCAATGAATACTACTACAAGTACTTGGGCAATCAGATTGACTTTAAAAACTTCGCCGACCTGTTTGCAAATGATCAGTTGGAACAGGAATTCACATTCGGGAATGGATATGCATATGGGACGGAAGTATATCTTGAAAAAAAAGAGGGCCGACTGACCGGCTGGGTGGGTTATACTTTGGCATGGGTTCGCCGAGGTGAATTCAAAGACATCATGGACGGGCGCTTTTTTGCGCCACGATATGATCGCCGCCATGATATATCCATTGTTGGAATATATGAGCTAACCCATCGACTTACAGTGACTGCAGCATGGGTTTATGGGTCTGGTGATTTGTCGTGGCTTCCAGTGGGTCGACTTCCTTTCCAGGATATTCCTGGCGGGCAAACTCAGCCAGTCGTGCCTGTCTATGGCGACAGAAACAATCTGCGTCAGCCAGCTTACCACCGGCTTGATCTCGGATTGGTCATTGAATTCAGCCCGAAGTGGGGTGAAAGTGATCTGACAATCAGTGTGTATAACGCGTATAATCGTCGGAATCCATATTTCCTTTATCTCGATGCTGAAACGAAAACCAATGAGAATCTGGGCATCGAAGAAGTTGTTGGGATCAAAGCCAAGCAGGTTTCGCTTTTCCCTGTCCTGCCATCTTTTACCTACAATTTCAAATTCTGAACCGATGACCTCACGTCACTTCAAATTGCTCCTCCTTTTGCTGTCCATCTTGACAGTATCCTGTAATCTGGAAAAGGAGATAAACATCGAGCTGCCTGGCTATACCAGCCAGCCAGTGGTTGAATGTTATCTGGAACCGGGAAAACCATATCGTTTATTACTCACTCGGTCATTGGCCTATTTTGCCCCAATAGATCTGTCTGACCCCGCGGCGTTATTGTGGAATGATGCTACTGTGACAATTCAGGTGGACGGTCAGAATATTCTGTTAAAAAACCAATTGGGAATCGATCCTCTTACTTTTCAAATCAGCAATTACAGTTCAACCGATATTGTCCCTGCAGGAGAAGGGCGGGAATTCAAACTGTTCATCACGATGGAAGATGGCAGTACGATTGAAGGAAAAACAACCATGCTATCTGTGGTCCCGATGGATAGTATGACGATAGAAGCAAATGATGAAGGTAAATACCGAGTTCTAACGTATTTCCATGAAGACCAGAGTACGGTTAATTACTATAGGCGCATGGTCAATTTTGGCAGTCTGGACAGTCTCAATCAGGACTTTATACTAGATGATAAAATTTTTGACACGGAAAAAGGTGCATTTGGCACTGGGTTTTCATTTGCCGCTGGTGATACATTGATCCAATCGTTGGTCCATATTGAAGAAGCTTATTTCAATTACCTCAGCACTCTCCAACAGTCAGTTATATCCAATCTAAATCCGTTTGGTCAACCAGGATTGATTGTCTCATCAGTTACAGGGACAGCCAATCCAATCGGTATTTTTACCGGAATAAGTATGGATCGAGATACGTTGATACTCCCTTAAGCATTTGCCTTTTCGTGGTCCTTCAAAAATTGAGCAAGACCGATATCCGTCAGCGGATGTTTCAAGAGACCCAGAATGGCATTCAACGGGCAAGTAACGACATCCGCCCCAGATTTGGCGGCATCGACAATTTGGCGTGAATTGCGAATGGAAGCGGCCAGAATCTCTGTTTCATACCCTTGGATCGCATAAATCTCTGCAATCTCCTGAATGAGGTCCATTCCGTACCAGTTGATATCATCAATACGGCCAATAAAGGGGCTCAAATAGGTTGCTCCGGCTTTTGCGGCCAGAATGGCTTGTCCTGACGAAAAGACCAACGTGCAATTTGTCCGGATATCATGGTCAGAAAAGTAGCGAATGGCTTTTATGCCTTCTTTGATCATAGGAACTTTTACAACGATGTTTGGCGCAAGCGCTGCGAGTCGTTTCCCTTCAGTGATAATTCCCTCGTAATCTGTGGCAATCACTTCTGCACTGACATCCCCATCGACGATTTGACAAATGGCTTCATAATGTTTGAGGATCTTTGCCTCGCCGGCAATGCCTTCTTTCGCCATCAGACTCGGGTTGGTGGTCACTCCATCCAAAATACCCAAATCACGAGCTTCACGGATATCTGACAAATTCGCTGTATCGATAAAGAATTTCATAGCATGTTATTTTCAGGGCTAAGGTAGGGATATGTGATTGACCCTTTGGTATGTCCTGGTTATGAAAAACCACTCATTAAGAGAAAACCCCTTGTTGACTCGCATTTCTTTTGGGCGGAATGGGCTTTATCTCAACCGTTTAGTACGGATTCAGGGTCTTGGCTCCCCTAGTGGAAGATTGTAAATGGAGTGGAGCGTTATTTCGTGATTGCGTTATTGGGTTATTTCGAATTTGAGCACGGCGTACGGTATTCGGCGTGCGGTGTCCTGACGATGCTGCTTTATGCCCCGAGTACTCGGGATCTGGATCCAGACCGCCCCGAGCACTCGGGGTCTGGGTTCGGCGGCCCATATACATTGGCATCCGTGAAATCCGTGAATCAGTGCAAATCCGTGATTCTGACAAGAAGGACGGTGTTCAGTAAGGCCCATTCTACATTTTACCTTCTACTTTCTACCTCATTTCATCATCCTGTTCATCCTAAAATCCTGTGAATCATGATTCAGACAAAAATGCCCTGATTATGGACACCTTTAGTTTGATTATTACGGGTTGGATTTGATTATACAACCAGATCCGTATCCAGGGCTCGGTGAGACACCGGCAGATAGTAGGAGCTGGTGAGACACCAGCGCCAACATTGGATGGACAGAGGAACGGTCTGAATACGGATATTAACGAATACTAGACTGCCGAAGGAAGTAACTCATAAACGAATAAACCAGTAAACCCCTCATAACCCCCTCAACCCATAATCTACCTGGCCAAGACAAAACACTATTTTAGCCGAAAATGAAAATATGGCACGACGTTTATTGGCCGTCATTGGTGGTATTGTGATTGGCGTATTATTAATTGGCATCACACAAAGTATTTTTCATGTACTAATGCCACCACCTGCTGGTATGGACATGTCCAATCCGGCTAAAATGGAAGGATACATGGCCACAATGCCTATTTGGCAGCTCTTCCTGATCTTCATTTCCTACACTATTGGCGCTTTTGGAGGTGGATTTGCCGGCGGCCGATTGACGGAAGATGAGCCTCAAGTGATTGGTCTCATCATTGGTGGAGGGCTCACCATTTTTACTCTGATGACGCTTCTTGAAATCCCGCACCCCGTCTGGTTTTGGTTTCCGGCATTAATGATCCCAATTCCTGGAGCTCGAATGGGCGTGAGGTACGGCATTAAATAAAAAAAGGCGAGAAACTATATCGCACCGCTCAACTTCCTACCCTTGCTGCGTTTCCGCCCTGGGGGAGTTTAAAAGGAGCTGGTCGTATAGTCCTCGCCGGCTGCAAAGGTACATCTTTTCAAGAAAGACGAACGACTAATTTGGCGAGGAAAAGCTGAAAATAATGTAAAAAATCAGGTATTTTCCTCCGTGTTTTTCGTTGGAATGATCCCAGTTTTTTCACCAAAATAATGCACAAACTGCTGGAACTGCTGGGCCAATTCGACATGATTACTCGCTTTCAGATAAGTATCCGTCATTGACCTTAGCGTATGAAAGATCATCCGATCCATTTCAGCTACTTGCATATCTTCTGTCCACAAATCAATCTTCAGAGTTTCTTTCGCATGCCGTTCGAACAATGAAAGGAACATGGCTTTGCAAGGCTTGGTTTCAACACCCGGTTGATCATCTGCTTCCCATGAAATATCGACAGGTATATTGGCCTCATTCAATCCGACATTAATTCGGATTTGACTTGTTTTGACTACGTTGGATTTTTCCACGTCTTAAAGCTTTTGGCGGGACAAGTTTTTAATTCCCCGATAATGATAAATCTGGTGACCATCCAGCTCTATTCTGGCGGCAATCACCATTGCTTTGGCCAACATAGGCACTGGCATGGGTGAATAGCGCCCAAACAAATCGTCTTTGAGAGCTGAAAAGAAACGGAATGCATAAAAAGCAATTCGTTCTCCTAACCGGAATTCCTTCCGCTCTCCAAGTAGCAGTGATGGCCTGAATATCTGTAGTGACTCAAATTCCGCGGCCTCCAGACCATCCTCAAGCTGACCTTTGATCCGATTGTAGAAAATGGAAGATGAAGAATCTGCTCCTACTGACGATACGATCAAACAATGATCTGTGCCGGCATCCA
>JAHEAU010000150.1 GCA_024642625.1 Lewinellaceae bacterium | reverse complement strand
TTATGTTATTTCGTTATTTCGAGGACCGAGGACTGAGGGATGAAGTCGGTGTTGGGTGTTAGGTGTTGGGCGTTGGGCGTTGGGTTATTTCGATATTTCGTTATTGAGTTATTTCGAGGGCCGAGGACTGAGGGATGAAGTCGGTATTGGGTGTTGGGTCATTCCGATTTGAATATTGAAATTTGTGTAGAATTTGAATTTCGCTATTTGTGAATTCTCTTAATGGCGTTATTGGGTTATTTCGAGGGATCAGGGATCAGGGATGAAATTGGCATTGGTTCTTGAGCTTTCGGTCATTTGGATTTTGAATTTGGAATTTATTTGGAATTTGTTTTTTGCTATTTGTGATTTCTGCTTAGGGCGTTATTTCGTTATTTCGTTATTTCGTTATTTCGTTATTTCGTTATTTCGAAAAAATAAATATTCAGAATAAACCGCACATAATCCTTCAGGAACTTTTACCTATTACCCTTTACCTTTTACCCCCACAAACAGGAGGCAAATTCTCAATATAAAATACTCTGTGAAAGGCGAATGGTCTGTCGAGGAGTTTGCAGGGGAGGAGTCAAGGAGAAGGTTATGAGGTTAGAGGGATCATAGGACCTGATTGAAGCACAAGAATTCGACTTAAAAAACCAATTACCCTTTACCCCCTCAAACGGAAGTCAACTTCTGAATGTAAAATGGTCAGCGAACGGCGAATGGGGCTCCACGCTCTACCCTCTACTCTCAACTCTCTTCTTCTCCCAATGCCAGGCACTTTCCGCCATTTCATCAAGCGATCTCTTTGCCATCCATCCAAGCACACGATTCGCCTTGGTCGTATCTGCCCATACCTGTTCGACATCGCCGGAGCGACGGTCGACAATCCGATAGTTCAGCTTCTGACCACTAACCCGCTCAACAGCATGAATGACTTCCAGTACCGAAGTGCCCTTTCCTGTTCCGATATTGTAATACTCAAATGCAGAAGACTGCCGCTTATGGATCAATCGCTCCAAGGCAACCCGGTGAGCTTCCGCCAAATCACTGACATGGATATAATCACGGATGGCTGTACCATCAGGGGTATTGTAATCACCACCAAAAACTTTGATTTCATCGCGCAATCCAGCTGCTGTCTGTGTGATGAACGGCATCAAATTATTGGGGACACCCAGTGGCAACTCGCCAATCAAGGCAGATAAATCCGCACCTACAGGATTGAAATAACGCAGAGAAATGGCCCCTTTGAAATAGCCTGCCGTGATGACATCCTGAATAATCTCTTCACAAATCTGCTTTGTGTTTCCATAGGGTGATTGGGCGGACTGAACTGGCGCATCTTCAGTAACAGGCAACATCTCTGGCTGACCATAAACCGTACAAGAAGAAGAAAAAATGAGATTATCCATCTCAATAGCGCGCATCACCTCCATTAGACTAATCAACCCCCCAACGTTATTTGTGTAATACCGCAAAGGCATCTCAACGCTTTCACCTACCGCCTTATATGCTGCAAAATGGATAACCCCAATGGCATCACTATGATCCATCAATACCTCAGCCAAGCCATCTGTATTGCAAATGTCAATTTGATAAAATTCAGGCCTGATTCCGGTAATTCCTTTGATCCCTTCGAGAACCTGAATGTCAGAATTGGACAAATCATCCAGGATCACAACGGAATATCCGGCCGTTTGCAAATCCACTACTGTATGTGATCCAATATACCCGGCACCGCCGGTGACAATGACCTTTCCTTTTGATTGCATGGCACCAAGATACGGTATCAATGGAGGATGAAAAACTTTTTAAAACCTGTTAGATAGACTTGTAATACCCATGCTGAATAAGACTACCTTGACTGCGAAAACCAGCTGATCCATTTTATAAATCGTGAAAGCCGTTACTTTTCGTACAAAAGGGACTCAGGCTCTCCACCTTTCTGATCTTGATCAGTTTCTACCAAAAGAGACAATGTCGATTGATCGAGAATCAAGACATCATAAACAAACCGCCTCAACAGAGTCAAATGAACTACTTCACAAGCGATCTAACTGGCACAGAATTTCCTTCATCAGAACGCATTTCAGGCAAAACGCTAAGATTATCAATTCTAGATCTCATTCAGAAAGAATACCCCCACTTTAAACCTGAAAACTACCTGGCATTACCTGAATTAAACCTGTTTAGAGAAAAGTATATCTCCAACTATCTGAACGGTCAAATAGGTGAACTTTCTGACCTTGAAAAAACTGTCTTGAATTCATTAACCAACGAAGCGACATTATCAGACAAACTGGATTCAGACGATTCAACATCATTTACATTAGGTCAAAAAATTGCGGACAAGGTGGCCAGCTTTGGCGGCAGCTGGACCTTTATCATCTCCTTTGGCATCTTCATTCTCATTTGGATCAGTGTAAATGCTTTTTGGCTTATAAATAAAGGATTTGATCCATACCCCTTCATTTTACTGAATTTGATCTTGTCCTGTTTGGCTGCACTGCAGGCACCTGTCATTATGATGAGCCAAAACAGGCAGGAGGAAAAAGATCGGGAAAGAGCCAAAAAAGACTACATGATCAATTTAAAATCAGAGCTGGAAATCAGGACATTGCACGAAAAAATTGATCACTTAATCATCCATCAGCAACAAGAATTAATGGAAATACAAAAAGTACAAATTGAAATGATGAGTGACATTCTAAACCAGGTAGGTAATGTTAAGTGATCTAAATGTAGATCCTTGACATTTATACAAGATCCTGTTTGTTGAGGCTAAATCATTTGTACAGGACGCCCTTCCTAAATTCTCATTTTCTATGTATACTTGCATTATTGACGCAACAAAGGTCGATACGCATGAGAATCACCGAAATCTTCAAAACAGCTCTAATGGAAAAAGCAATGCTTCTCCTTATCCTTTTCGCACTGAGCTCCTTTGCTCAGGATCCTCCTGATGTTGTGATCCTTTCCGGTCAAATCGCTAATCAAAATAGCGATTCCATCTTGGTCCGAAGTCGGTCATTCAAAAGGACAATCCAGATCAAAGAGGATGGAACCTTTCGAGATACCTTTAGTGTCACCGAAGGAACATACAACCTGTATGATGGCAATGAATCCACCAATATTTTTCTACGGAATGGTTTTAATCTGCACCTGACCCTTGATACCAAAGAATTTGATGAGTCAATTAAGTATTCCGGCATCGGATCAGAACACAGTAATTTTTTAGCTAAAAAAAGCTTGGTGGAAGAAAAATTACTTGATTTTGATGCCCTTAGTGAAATTGAAGATTTGGCTGTTCTGGAAAATACACTGGAAAAAATCAAATCCCAATTAACCGATTTTTACGACTCCAACAATCTAGTTGACAGCACGCTGATCCAATCCGCGAAAAAAAATCTTGAGCCCATGCTGAGCTCATACTTTAAGTACTTGGTGGGCTCAATTGAATTGAAAACAGAATTGCCTGAGGGCAGCCCATCACCCACTTTTACGGACTATGAAAATGTCACTGGGACAACAACTTCACTAGGCGATTTGCGTGGCAAGTATCTTTATGTCGATGTATGGGCTACCTGGTGCGGCCCATGCAAAGCTGAAATCCCCCATTTAAAAGAGCTGGAAAAAGAATACCATGGTCGAAATATCCAATTCTTAAGCCTGTCTGTTGATGACGACCGCACACATGGCGGTTCCTGGGAAAAAGCTCGTGCAGATTGGAAAGCCATGATCGTTGAAAAAGAACTCGGAGGCATTCAACTCTTCGCACCAAATGGTTGGCAGTCAGATTTTGTCACAGCATATAAAATCAAGGGCATACCGCGGTTCATCCTAATTGATCCAGATGGAAATGTTATTACACCAGATGCACCCAAGCCATCCAGTGCCAAGTTGAAGGAATTACTTGACTCTCTGAAAATTTAATGCCGATCCTGGAAAAAATGATTCGAGATCTGACTTTCTAAAGGAGACGAAATAATAAATCAAAAATCTCAAAAACAAATAATAAACAAGCATCAAATTACAAAACTTAAAAAGTTCGAAGACAAATCTAGATTTTCCCAAAACCAAACACCCCTGTCTACCGGCAGGCAAGGAACGCCCAATACCTTTTTCGATTTCCGAATTTTTATCCGCCGTAGCCTTGCCCCCCCGAGAACTCGGGGTCGGGGGAGGACCGACTCAGCTGCTAAGCCAGCAGTCGTACAATTTCTACATATCTACTACCTTAGCAACCTTGCCAAACCACGCACATGGCCGCTAAGAAAAAATCAACTCCCAAATCTATCAGTTCAGGCTCAACTCAACCTGAACAGTCGGCCACTTCTTTTCTTTTTCGCTATGCTACCTGGTTGGTTGCTGGCCTTGGGTTTGCCCTTTATATCAACACCCTTTTCCACGACTATGCCCTCGACGATGCGATAGTCATAACCGAGAATATGTTTACCCAAGAGGGTTTCAGCGGAATCCCCGGACTGCTTAAATACGACACCTTTTACGGTTTCTTCAAGGAAGAAGGAAAAGCCAATCTGGTCGCAGGCGGTCGGTATCGTCCACTGACTCCTATCTTCTTTGCGGTTGAGCAGTCTCTTTTTGGAGGCAGTCCCTTCATGAGTCACCTGCTCAATGCCTTACTTTATGGAGGCCTTTGCGCGCTCCTCTTTTTCACGCTTCAACGCTTGCTCATTGGTAGAATGGAAAAAAACATGGCAACATGGATTGCCCTGCTTGCTACCGGACTCTTTGCAGCCCACCCCCTTCACACTGAAGTTGTGGCTAACATCAAAGGCAGAGACGAAATCCTTACTCTTATGGGCAGTCTTGCAGCCTGGTGGCTCACTCTAAAAGCAGTAGATACCAAGCGCCCAATCCTCGTCCTGTATGCCGGAATTGCACTTTTTCTCGCCCTGCTCAGTAAGGAGAACGCCATCACATTTCTCGCAGTAATTCCAGTTTCATTGTGGTTCTTTCGCAAAGACTGGACTCCTTCAAAAGCCATTTCTCTTTGGCCTGTGGCACTCGCTGCCCTTGCTTTTCTATTCATCCGAGGTGCTGTCATCGGCTGGAATACGGGCGAACCTCCACTCGAAATGCTGAACAACCCGTTTGTCAAACTCGTTGGCAACCAATATGTCTTTTTCTCGGGCGCCGAACGCTGGGGAACCATCCTGTTTACCCTGCTCAACTATCTTGAACTTCTGGTCTTGCCCATACCATTGACCCATGATTATTACCCCCGTCATATTGCCATTCACAACCTGGGCGACCCCATCGTTTGGCTTAGTATTCTGTTGCACATCAGTTTGGTGGTCACCGTGATCAAGGGGTGGAAGAAGCGATCTCTTCCCGCATTTGCAGCTTTTTATTACCTGGCAACTTTATCGATCGTATCCAATATTATTTTCCCGGTTGGAACGAACATGTCTGAGCGATTCCTGTTCATGCCTTCCGTGGGATTTGCATTATTCCTGGGTTGGCTGTTGGTCCAGCGCTTTCCAGGCAAAGCTGCATTCACCTGGGGATTGACCGCATCAATTATTTTGCTCTGGAGCGGATTGACTGTTGCAAGAAATCCAGTTTGGAAAAACAACTTCACCCTCTTCACCACTGACGTTAAAACCTCTGTAAATAGTGCCAAATTGCAAAATGCAACAGGAGGAGAATTGATCACTCAAGCGATACTTCCTGGTAATGAACTCCGGAAGGAAGCGATGATTCGTGAAGCAGTGACCCATTTAACAAAAGCGGTCGAGATCCATCCTGGCTATAAAAATGCATGTCTGCTCTTGGGCAATGCCCACAACTACCTCAAAGAATACCCCACAGCTATTGAGTGGTATCAGCGTGCCCTCAGTCTTGACCCTGATTACGGCGAAGCAAAAAATAATTTACAGATCACTTACCGGGATGCAGGGAGGTATATGGGGGAAGTCAATAATGACCTCCCTGCGTCCATCGAATTTTTAAAGAAAGCTTGGGCGCTCAACCAGAATGACTTCGAGACTAACCGGTTGCTGGGCATTGCATTTGGTATTGGACGCCAACATGAAGAGGCAATCCAATATTTTACAAAGGCTTTGGAGATTCAACCTGACAATGCAGAACTGATGGTCTACATAGGCAATGCATGGTTTAATGCGGGGGATACCTTAAAAGGAAATGCCTGGCATGACAAGGCTCGCTTCAAGGATCCTCAAGTATTTGAAAAGCTCGGAATGAAGAAATAGACCTTCCAGATATCGGTTTCAGGTTCTTATTTAGTATCCTTGTCCTCATCCAGATACCATCTAAATCACCAATCCGTTATCATCCGTACAGATTCTGATTCGTCTCATGAAGCGACAATATTCACCCAGGACATACCGGGCCCTATGAGCCATAAACGCTGGATTTCCAGGGTCATTGCTGTTGCTATACTCATGGGGAGCTTACCCTTGCTGGCCAATCTAAGCTTCACTAGCATTCATTATTATTCTGAACGGCAACAGCAACTTGAAACCGCCTGGGTTGACTCAGTCTATGCCCGACTGACCGTCCGTGAACGAATAGGTCAACTGTTCATGATCAGGGCACATTCCGACAAAGGCCAAGCCTATGAAGAGCATGTGGCAGATCAGATCAAAGAATATGGCGTAGGTGGCCTATGTTTTTTCCAGGGTACTCCCAGGCATCAGGCCGAGCTGACAAATGCCTATCAGTCCATCAGCTCGGTTCCACTTATGATCGCTATGGATGCAGAATGGGGTCTGGGCATGCGACTCGACGGGCCAGAGGTTATGGATTTCCCACGTCAAATTACACTTGGAGCAATAGAAGACAACCACCTCATTTACCAAATGGGGCGGGAGATCGCCCGACAACTTCGACGGGTCGGCACGCAAATCAATTTTGCTCCAGTCGCAGACATCAACAATAATCCGGACAATCCCGTCATCAACTTTCGTTCATTTGGCGAAAATCGGGTCCAGGTTGCAGAGAAATGTGCTGCTTACATGCAGGGCCTTCAGGATGGTGATGTCATGGCATGTGCCAAGCATTTTCCGGGACATGGAGACACGGACACAGATTCACACGAAGCGCTACCCGTCATCCTGCATAACCGTCAACGGTTAGATAGCGTCGAACTGTATCCATTCCGTCAATTAGCAGCGAGGGGACTCCAGAGTGTGATGGTCGCTCATCTCAGCATACCTGCACTGGATGATGCCTTTCAATTACCTACCACACTTTCCTCCAAGACAGTACAAACACTGCTCCGCGAGGAAATTGGTTTTGAAGGAATTGTCTTTACAGATGGGATGGAAATGAAAGGCGTTACTCAATTTGCAAAGGATGGAGAAGCTGAGTGGTGTGCACTTTCAGCTGGCAATGATGTCATTCTTTTGCCGGCCAATCTACCCAAAGCCATGGATCGCATTCAGGAGGCATTGAGATCAGGTGAAATGACTCTTCCTCAACTCGAACAACATGTCAAACGCATCTTGCATGCAAAATACCGCTTAGGGCTCCCAGACCTCAAACCAGTAGATTTGGATAACCTGGAAAATGATTTGTTTACAGTCGGAGCCAGAGCTATCCAGTCACACCTGATCGAACAATCGATAACCCTGGTTCGCAACAAGCAGTCTTTCCTCCCCCTCAAAGAACTTCCTACTCTTCAATTAGCGGCGTTGAATATTGGGGATACGCTAAACAACCCGTTCCAACAGACACTTGCCAAATACACCTCCCTGGCCAGATATGCTGCACCCAAAGAATTCAGTACTGAAGCAATAACAATGTGGAAGGACCAACTTAAAGGTGTGGACGCCGTCATTGTGGGCCTTTTTGGCCTTTCTTCCTATCCAAAAAACAACTTTGGCATCTCCCCTTCCACAATAGAATTCCTTCATCAACTGTCGGAAGAAACGCGGGTGATCCTTGTGCATTTTGGCAACCCGTATGGCCTCCGAAACTTTGATGAACTGCCCTGGATTGTCCAGGCTTTCCAGAGTGACCCCATTACTCAAACCATCACAGCCGAAGGCCTAATGGGTCACCATATTTTTCAGGGACATCTTCCTGTGACCTCAAGCCCACGAATTCGCGCTGGTCAGGGCACGTATGGCGACAATTTGCTTCGGGTGGGCTATACCAGTCCTGAACTCGTCGGGATGTCACCAGATACACTGGCATTGATCGAACCTGTCATTGATCGAATGATCAGTCAAAATGCAGCTCCTGGCGGCCAGATTCTCGTGATCAAGGACAGAAAAGTCGTCATCGACAAGGTTTTTGGTTACCAGACCTATGACACCACTGGCATGAAGGTAGATGGACAAACCATTTACGACCTTGCCTCTGTGACCAAGGCTGCTGCAACAACACTTGCAGTCATGAAGTTGGTGGACAACGGGACCATTGATATCAATCAACCCCTCAGACTATACTTGCCTGAGTGCAGAGATGAACCCACTTCCAACATATTAATTCGGGACCTGCTCGCACATACAAGCGGCCTGCCGGCATGGATTCCCTTTTATAAAAAAACTCTTCGAAGAAATAAGCCCTCCCGAAAACTATACCGCACTTCACCTCTCCCGGGATTTCAGGTTCCAGTAGCCGAACACTTGTTTTTAAAGAATGAATATCGTGACGAAATCTGGCAAACCATCCTGAGTACAAAACCCAAAGATCCAGGTCACTATGTGTACAGCGACCTTGGCTTCCTTCTTCTTCAGCGAATGGTGGAGGCGGTAACTGACCAGCCGTTGGATAGCTATGTCAGTCAGATCTTTTATCAGCCTCTTGGCCT